>JAAFHM010000054.1 GCA_013298375.1 Ignavibacteria bacterium
CAACGATGTGGCATAACGCCTACCCAGCGCCCTTGGCAAAATTCGCCCCAAAATTAGGAGCATCAATGTTATTGCCAATGACACGGCAACAGCCTGAACACTGTCGAAAACAGCAACGGCATAGCCGCCAATACCGATACAACCAAGCGTTGAAATGATGGTGTCAATCAGAAAAAGTGCCGAGCGTGGCGGGTCGCTATCACGTTTGAAATCAAGCAGTTTAGCTGCATATTCATCAGATTGCTCCGCCAGTGCCGTCAGATGATGATGCGAAATGCCGCTAAATGCTGCGGAAATAAACGAGCCAATAGTCGTTACGATAAAGGTAATCAGCGATATAATAATGAGTTCTATCACAGGAAAAATCGGAATACACGAAAGTAACGAAGAAGCGGAGGGGAATTTTACAATAAAAAAAGCGCTTGGCGTGAGAGCAGGTCGTTTGCTCATCCGTCAAGCGCTTACATCATAGTCATTATGCCTTTAGAGGCTAATATCAATCTGCGCGAGTTTTTGTTGCACTTCGTCTTGAGAAGCCTCGCCCTTGAGGGATTTGCCGAGAAGTTCGCTTAAAACATCAACGCGCTTTTGGGCGACGCTAAGCGACGACAGCAATTTCACTTTTGCAATAAGCAATTTATCTTCAATGGGTTTGCTGAGGAAATCGTCAGCACCCGATTCAATCGCTTTCACTTGATTAGAAACATCGTTAAGAGCCGTAACAATCACCACCGGAATCCTTGCGGTTTTTGGGTCGGCTTTCAGACGCTTCACGGTCTCATAACCGTCCAGACGCGGCATCATTACGTCAAGAACAATCGCATCAGGTGTTTCTTCTTGGACTTTCTCCAAGCATTCTACACCATCGTATGCTTCTTTGACATTGTACCCCGCCGGAGTGAGATAGCGGTTAAGCAATTTCGTCGTAATCTTATTATCGTCCACAACAAGCGCTAATGGCTTCATAACCTGCCCACCAAGATATGGAAATGGAAAATGACGGTAACGTCTTGATTCAAGTGCTGCGGCAAAACCTTGTTCTACCAGCAACGAGGCGCAATATACAAAAAAAATGCAACCACACAGAGAAATTTTCATTAAAATTCACCGGAGAGCGAAAAACTTCTTTTGGCGCAGCCCCGTTAGAGACCTTTCCGACTCTTTGGCAGCGAATCGCCTGTTTCCGCTTTTGTTGCCAAAGTCACATTTGCCGAACGTAATTCCTCGACTAAAAGGGCTAAATCTTTCTCCACGGTGCGCGGGCGGCTGCCGGAGAGTCGTTCAGCAAGCATATCGTAGAGGTTCGTTGGCGTGATACCCGGCACAAATGCTCCTTCCTCGGCAAGCGAAATTTTTCCCGTCTCCTCCGAGACAACCAGCACCAGCACGTCCGCCTGCTCTGAAATGCCCATCGCAGCACGGTGGCGCGTCCCGAGGTGTTTGCCTTGAAAGCGCGTCGTCAGAGTGAGCGGCAAAATACACCGTGCCGCTTCAATCACACCATTCTGAATAACGATTGCGCCATCATGGAGTGGCGATTTGGGGTTAAAAATTGAAACCAATAATTCTTTGGAAAGCTGCGCTTGAAGGGGAATGCCTGTTTCAATCGTCATTTTAATATTTGTCGAGCGGGCAAAAACTATCAGCGCTCCGGTGTGCTTTTCCGACATTTCGACGGCTGCACGGGCGACTTCATCAAGCGTTTCATTCATCTGCGAGCGCGTAAAAGCGCTAAAAATTGGTGAGCGCACAATAAGCAGCAACACACGCCGTATCTCCTGCGAAAACAGGACAACAAACGCTAAAAGCCAGATTCCACCAAGGGTTCGCAGAATAAGATTCAATAATCGTAAGTGCAATGCTTCGGTGAGAAAGTACACGCCCAATATGACCACAATCGCATAAAAAATCTGCACTGCCACCGTGTTTTTGACGGTCTGGTACAGAAAATATAATGTCAATGCGACGATGACAATATCAATAACATCAATAATGGTTACGCTGATGAACCAGATTTTGAAGAGTTCGACCATATTGGGGCGTGTGTTTTGTGACGTGGCAAAAATTCCTAAAACTCTTTCGGGACAAAATCTTTCGGAACATCCAGCCGAAATGTCGTATCGCTCATACGGGCAAGGTAGAATCCCGCTTTATAGACTCGTTCCTCAATACCACGACTGGTATGGATTGCCGCAATAACGCCGTAGAGCTTCATCGAAGCATATTCAGGAAAAAACGCCCGTACATCTTCCATTTTTTTGACCACTTTTGCTAATTCCTGTTGATTCAGATTGCTTTTGACTTCAATCACCACGCAAATATTCCGTGAACCATTGACCAATCCTCGTGCGTCGAGTTCGATATGCCGTCCATCCGCCATTTCGCGCTCGACGTGCCAATCCAGCGTGTCAACGCCAAAGGTCTTGCGGACAACACGTTTGAGCGAAGGCAGCATCAAGCCTTCGGCGAATTTGCCGAACTTATCATGGATGCCGCCGATTTGTTTACCGAGTTCGCGGAGTTGTTTGTCCGTCTTGCGGCGCTCGGCTTCCGTCTTACGACGCTCAGCTTCCGTTTTCTGGCGCTCGGCTTCTGTCTTGCGGCGCTCTGCGGCAAATTCTTCCTTGTAGCGTTGCGTATCTGTCGCAAGGCTTCCTATCAGGTCTCTGAGTTCTTGGTCAGTCATGGTCGTTAAAAAAGAGTAAATAAATCACAATAAGTAAACAAGCACCTTCAAAACTCTTTTGGAACAAAATCTTTCGGAACATCCAGTCGAAATGTCGTATCGCTCATACGGGCAAGGTAGAATCCCGCTTTATAGACTCGTTCCTCAATACCACGACTGGTATGGATTGCCGCAATAACGCCGTAGAGCTTCATCGAAGCATATTCAGGAAAAAACGCCCGTACATCTTCCATTTTTTTGACCACTTTTGCTAATTCCTGTTGATTCAGATTGCTTTTGACTTCAATCACCACGCAAATATTCCGTGAACCATTGACCAATCCTCGTGCGTCGAGTTCGATATGCCGCCCATCCGCCATTTCGCGCTCGACGTGCCAATCCAGCGTGTCAACGCCAAAGGTTTTGCGGACAACGCGCTTGAGTGACGGCAACATCAAACCTTCGGCGAACTTGCCGAATTTATCATGGATTCCGCCGATTTGCTTGCCGAGTTCGCGGAGTTGTTTGTCGGTTTTGCGGCGCTCGGCTTCCGTCTTGCGGCGCTCGGCTTCTGTTTTCTGGCGCTCGGCGGCAAATTCTTCCTTGTAGCGTTGCGTATCTGCCGCAAGGCTTCCTATCAGGTCTCTGAGTTCTTGGTCAGTCATGGTCGTTAAAAAAGAGTAAATAAATCACAATAAGTAAACAAGCACCTTCAAAACTCTTTTGGAACAAAATCTTTCGGAACGTCCAGCCGAAATGTCGTATCACTCATGCGGGCAAGGTAGAATACCGCTTTATAGACTCGTTCCTCAATGCCACGACTGGTATGGATTGCCGCAATAACGCCGTAGAGTTTCATCGAAGCATATTCAGGAAAAAACGCCCGCACATCGTCCATTTTTTTGACCACTTTTGCTAATTCCTGTTGATTCAGATTGCTTTTGACTTCAATCACCACGCAAATATTCCGTGAACCATTGACCAATCCTCGTGCGTCGAGTTCGATATGCCGCCCGTCTGCCATTTCGCGCTCGACGTGCCAATCCAGCGTGTCAACACCAAAGGTCTTGCGGACAACACGCTTGAGCGAGGGCAGCATCAAGCCTTCGGCGAATTTGCCGAATTTATCATGGATGCCGCCGATTTGTTTACCGAGTTCGCGGAGTTGTTTGTCCGTCTTGCGGCGCTCGGCTTCCGTCTTGCGACGCTCGGCGGCAAATTCTTCCTTGTAGCGTTGCGTATCTGCCGCAAGGCTTCCTATCAGGTCTCTGAGTTCTTGGTCGGTCATGGTCGTTGAGAAAAATGAGCAACTCTTCTTCTGCCATTATAGCCAGAACAACACAAAAACCCAAGACTTTTCTTTGTAAAACGTATTCGCATCTTGCATACTCGCTGCATCTTCGCTATTTTTCCGTTAGTTCGTTCATTCCTCATTTTCCCTGTGAGAATCCATGAAGTGGTTCGATAATCTCCGCATTGCGCCAAAACTCATTATCGGCTTTGGTCTTGCGCTGGTGGCGCTTGTTGCTACCAACATTTTCGGCTTATACACGATGTCGGAAATCAACAAAAAATCAACAGAAATTCGCAAAAAGTGGCTTCCCAGCGTGACGCGGGCAGCAAATCTGCAAACGCGGCTTTCCGAACATCGCTATTGGGTGAACAAACACATCATCACGCTCGACAGCACAAAGTTTGATGAAGTCGAGCGCCACATCAGCGACGAATCAACCGGATTTGATAAAGAGGCGCAAAGCTATCGTGCTTATATCACAACGCAGAGTGAAACGCTCCGCCTTGATGAAATCACAAAATTTTTCACGATGTACACCGAGACCAGTAATCGCCTCGTGGCGCTTTCGCGGGAAAATCGGAAGGAAGAGGCAAACGTCATCCAGCAAGGCGAGGCAAGGCTTCTGTACACAAAACTTGACCAAAAACTTCAAGACCTTGCCCTTTATACCACACGCGGCAGCACCCGTGCCAGCCGCGAAAGTGATGATATTTACGAACTTTCCGTGCAATGGGTGGGCGGGGCAATGGCGGGCGCATCGGTGCTGGTTTTGCTCATAGCGCTTGTGATTGCGCGGCGCGTGAGCCGACCGATTCGCGCACTGGAAGCCGCAGCCGTCAAGGTTGCCGAAGGGGATGTTACGCAGTCGGTGGATATTCGCTCGAAAGATGAAATCGGCTCTTTGGCAAGTAGTTTTAATGTCATGGTGGATAATATTCGCCATTCGATGGAAGGCACACAAACACTCAATAAAACACTGGAATTTCGCGTTCAAGAGCGTACTGCCTTGCTTGCCGATACCAACGTCGCCTTACGCGAAAGCGAGGCGCTGTACCGTACTCTGGCGCAAAACTTCCCGAATGGCGATGTTGGTATTTTGAACAAACAACTCCGTTTTCTCGTTTTAGACGGCGAAGAAGTGCGCTCACGCGGTGTTCAGACCGAAAATGCGGCGCTCAAAAGCATCGGAGAAGTCTATAGCCCGGAATTGGAAAACGCTTTGCGACCGCACTTGGAATCGGCTTTACAAGGGCGCAAAATCGCCGTTGAGGTGGAATTTCGCCAACAGGCGTATGATGTCTATGCCGTGCCGATTGCCGATGAAAGTGGCGCAGTGGTTCGCGTTATCATGCTCACACAAAACATCACACGCCGCAAACGTGCCGAAGCCGAGACCCAGCGCAGCGAGGAACTCTACCGCACCATCATTTCCAACTACCCGAATGGCGCAGTATTCCTCTTTGACGACGAGTTTGAATTTTTGATAGCGGGCGGACAAGGGCTGAAAGATATGGGCTTGCGCGTTCCCGAAGTACGCGGTGCAACGCTCTACGAAGCATTCCCGCTTGATGTAGCGGCGGAATACGAGCAGCTTTTCCGCACGGCGCTCATGGGAACACCCATTACGCAGGAAATTCAGCATGAAAGCCAGCAGAGTAGCGCTCCGGGGAGTGGTCGGGCATTTATTGCCAGCGCTGTTCCTGTGCGCAACGCTGCGGGAGTGATTTTTGCGGGATTACTTCTGACGCAAGATGTGACGCAGCGCAAAAAAGCCGAAGAGCGCGAACGCGAGGCAGATAGGCGCTTCCGCGACATGGCGGACAATGTGCCGGGCGTGATTTACCAACTCGCCGAATTTCCCGACGGAACGCGCAAATACAACTACGTCAGCCCGCGCGTCCGCGATATTTTTGGCATTGCGCCTGATGATTGGACGAATGACATCAACTTGCTAAAAATTCATCCTGACGACGAAACCCGCTATAATGCGGCTCTCGCTGAAGCAAAACGCACTTTGAAACCGCTTCAATTCGAGGGGCGCTATGTCCTGCCAAGCGGCGAAGAGCGTTGGTGGGAAGGCGTTGCCAAGCCCACATTGCACAAAGCAAGCGGAGCAACGGTATTCAATGGCTTGATTCTGGATATTGGCGACCGAAAGCGCTCCGAAGCCAAGCAGCGCGAGGCGGATGAACTCATTCGCGGTGTGATGGAAAATTCGCTCGACGGGCTGATGCTCTTCAAGGCGGTGCGCGACCGTTACGGCGTGATTACCGATTTTGAATTTCTGCTCTGCAATCCTGCCGGAGCAGCAATGGTCAAGCGTCCGGCAGATGAATTGCGCGGATTATCGCTTGTGCGAGAGTTTCCCGCTCACAGGCACAATGGCTTGTTCAACCGTTACGTCCGCGTGACCGAAAGCGGGAAGCCGGAAGAATCAGAACTGTATTACGATGGCGATGGTATCAATTTTTGGATGAACCTGAAAGTAGCGCGGTTTCAAGACGGTTGCGTCGTCAGTTTTTCCGACATCACCGCCCGTAAACTTGCCGAAGAAACCTTGCAAAATCTCAACGAAACGCTGGAAACAAAGGTTGCCGAGCGCACCGAAGAATTGGAGACCGCCAAAGAAGCCGCCGACAGCGCCAACCGCGCAAAGTCGGAGTTTTTGGCAAATATGAGCCACGAAATTCGTACCCCGATGAATTCCATTTTGGGCTTCACCGAACTCCTGCACGAACAGGTGCAAGGCGAGAAGCAGCGTTCCTATCTGAGCGCGGTTTCATCCAGTGGAAAAACGCTCATGCGGCTTATCAACGACATTTTGGATTTGTCCAAAATCGAAGCAGGGCGCATGGATATTGCTTACGAGCCAGTGGACATCACGCAAGCCATACGCGAAGTTGGAACGATGTTCTCCGCAAAATTACAAGAAAAAGGCTTGCAACTGCTGGTAGAATCGGACGTTACAACGCCTGTTGGCATGATGTTGGACGAAATCCGTTTGCGACAGATTCTCTTTAACCTTGTCGGCAATGCCGTAAAATTTACGGACAAAGGCTTTATTAAAATTATTCTGAAAACGGCTCCAACGGACTCACCGCGCCATGTTCGGCTGACATTGGCAGTGGAAGATACGGGCATCGGCATCCCGGAAGCACAGCAACAAGCGGTTTTCGAGGCATTCCGCCAGCAAGAAGGGCAGAGCGCCCGCAAATACGGCGGCACGGGGCTTGGCTTGACAATAACGAAGCGTTTGGTAGAGATGATGAACGGCGAAATTGGCGTGGAGAGCGCTCTGGGCAAAGGCTCGCGCTTTACGGCAGTATTCCGCAGCGTGGAAACCGTCGAACTCGGCAAACTCCTCGCCGCAGAAGACGCAGAGGCGTGGAGCAGCATTCACTTCGAGAACCCGCGTGTACTGGTCGTGGACGACGTGCAGCTTAATCGGGAATTAGTCGAAGGCTTGCTTGCCCATTCCCATGTGCAGATTCTTGAAGCAATCAATGGCAAAGCGGCTGTGGAAGCGGCTTCCAAACACGTGCCGGAAGTAATTCTGATGGATTTACTTATGCCCGAAATGGATGGCTACGAAGCCACGCGGCTCATCAAGGCGAATCCCGCCACGAAGCACATTCCCATTATTGCGCTCACGGCTTCGGCGATGAAAGAAGAGATGGGGACAATCGCCACACTCTGCGATGGCTATTTGCGCAAGCCCATCACGAAGCAGGAACTTGTGAGTGAAATGATGAAGTTTTTGCCACATCACCGCACGGATACTGGTGGTGTGGGCATTGCATTAGCAGATGCTCCGACAAAAACAAGCGATATTGCGCTTTCTCCCGAATCTCGCGTAAAACTTCCGGCACTTTTGGAACTGCTCAAAGGTGATATTTCGGAGCAGTGCAACACGCTTCGCCGCACCTTCAATAACAAGCAAGCAAAGCAGTTTGCGGAACAGTTGAAGCAACTTGGCACGGACAATGGCGTGGGGCTTTTAGCGGACTACGGAGCGCGTCTGGAAGGCTTTGTGCAGAGTTTCGACATGGAAAAAATACCCGCACATCTCGAAAAATTTTCCGATATTGTTGGGCGGATTGAGCGGCTTTAAAGCGGTTAATCGTTACACAACTTTAATGTTCTTCGCCATACTAATCTCACGAATGGCTTGCAATGGTAAATCTACTATCGAAGCAATCTGTTCGATAGAATAATTTGCCTCCAACATTCGGCTTACGATTTCTGCTTGCTTTTGGGCAACAACCTTCTCGGCGACTTCCTGCCCATATTGCTGCACAGCAAGGCTTTCGCCGATGTCGTCAAAGATTTCACGTGTGTCTATCATGGCGCGTACCTCTTGGATGGTAAGATTTTTATATTTGCTGACGTACAAACTTACGAATAAATCCTTAAAAAGCCGTTGATATGCCTGCGATTGGCTATTAGCAATGCTTGTGGCAAGTTGCTCAACGAGAGCATCGTCGGCAGAACGATTTTCGGGTGTAACGGTCAGGTGCATCAGTAACAATGCCGATTGTTCGTCTGGAGCAAAAGAATCCCTGAAAGGCTCTTGCGTGAGATTATCGGTGATTTCGTCCAAATAGACCACGCGAATTGCGTCGGAAGCCAGTAGGCTGCTCCACACACCGCTTTCCACGTCTATTTGGCGGGAACGCAGAAAGAGTAGCATTTGAAAATGCGTATATTCAGGGTGCTGCAAATGAAGCAGCGCCGTTTCGCTCACAAGCCGCGTATAAATAAGCGCATCAAGCCAATATTGCACTTCCAGAACAATCACGGGCAGTGCCGCATCATTCGGCAACAAGACTGCATCTGGTCGTTGCGCCTTTTGTTTCAGTTCGATTGCCGTAAAATGGTATTCCGCTTTCGGCGGCACATCAAGGTTGGCAAGGCGCAAAGCAAGATGTGGCTGCTTTTCCAGCAATTTGTAAAATAGATTATCGGTTCTCATGGTTTCTTCAAGGTTTGGTGGAACGCTGTTCTTTGTAGCAAGCAATGTGCCAAACCGCATTTCACAAGGACATTCTCAATGAATAATCACGACGAAGCACTCATTCTCATTGTTGACGATATTCCGCGCAATTTGCAGGTTTTAGGCAGTATTCTGAGCGAAAACGGCTTTGGCGTGAGCGTTGCCTCAAGCGGGCAGGGCGCTTTGGACGCAATCGCAGCAAGTATGCCAGATGTGGTGCTGTTGGATATTCAAATGCCCGATATGGACGGCTTCGATGTGTGCAGCCGCCTGAAGGAAAATCCCGAAACGACCGATTTACCCGTGATTTTTCTCACAGCACGGACGGAGATTGATGATATTGTGCGGGGTTTCGAGGTTGGAGCGGTGGATTATATCACCAAACCATTTATTTCGCAGGAACTTCTTGCCCGTGTTCGCACTCATCTTCGTTTGGTTCGCCAAACCAAGCGTCTGCACGATTTCAACAAAGAAAAAGATGAATTTTTGGGCATTGCCGCACACGACCTTCGTAACCCATTGTCCAAAATTCAGTTTATCGCCGAGAAAATGGCGTATCAAGCTGATTCCTTCACGCCGGAGCTTATCAATGATGCTTCGGAGGACATCGTGCATACCGTTGGCGGCATGATGGAACTTATTAGTAATCTGCTTGATACTAACGCCATTGAGCAAGGGCATCTGGCGTTGGAACTGAACCCGATTGAAGTTGGGGTGATTATTGAGCATATCGTCCGCGATTACGATGAACGCGCGGCAAAGAAAAAAATCACGCTGCATTACGAGCAAAGCGACAATTTGCCGCTTATTCAAGCAGACGAAGTGGCAATAGTCCAGATTTTCGACAACCTCCTTTCCAATGCCATCAAATATTCACCAACGAGAACACAAGTAAAAACGAGGCTTGTAGCGGATGGCAACGTTGTTCGCTTGGAAATACAAGACGAAGGTTTGGGTATGAGTGAAGACGACAAAAAGCGCTTATTCCAAAAATTTGCCCGCCTTTCGGCGCAACCCACAGGTAATGAACATTCGATTGGGCTTGGGCTTTCTATCGTCAAAACGCTTGTTGACAGGATTGGTGCGGAGATTTTCGTACAAAGCGCCGTTGGCAAGGGAACAACTTTCACCATCAATTTTCCCATCGCAGAGGGCGCATAAATACTCGCACTCGCATTGAATTTGAACCTGAATTTGACTAAAGCAGATATGAAGCAGCTTACGACTCTCTGGCAAATTCTCCAGCTTTCCGGCACAACCATTGGCTATTCGCTGTTTGGATTGTCATTTTCGGCATTCGACAAAGGGCATAAACTCTTTTACGAACATGGCTTGCGCTATGCCGAAACAATATTGAGAATTGCTAATATTAACCTCGTCGTGGAAGGACGGGAGAATCTGCAAGAAGGCGAAACCTACGTCTTTGTAGCGAATCACGTTAGCATTTTTGATATTCCCGCTATTTGGGTGGCAACCGCTCCGGCACTGGGTGGGCGCATCCGCATCATCTACAAACGCAGTTTGCAACTGATTCCTTTTTTGGGATGGGAACTTATTGTCAGCCCGTTTATTCCTATCGAACGAGAGAAGATGCGCCGCAGCATCGAAAGCATCAGCAGGGCAGTTGGGGCAATTCAAGAGGGCGATTCGGTGATAATTTTTGCCGAAGGGACGCGCTCGCGTTCCGGGCGTTTGAAAGAGTTCAAGCGGGGTGGGTTTCATCTGGCAGCACGAGCAAAGAAGCCGCTTGTACCTGTTGCAATCGTAGATGCGCACAAGATTCTTCGCGCCGATTCGGTAGATTTGCAGCAAGGCACAATCCGCGTTATCATTGGCAAGCCTGTTCCGCCGCCGGAACAGGATGACCGCATAGTCGAGCGGAGTTTGATGAAGCACCTTCACGCTATTGTAGCATCCATGCTGCCGGAAGACCAGCAGCCGCTTTGAACATAGTGGCGTGTTTGGAATAAGAATATTCTGCACAAAAAGCAGATGAATTGTGTAAATTTAGCATGAAAACTGGATAAACGTTTTCACGATTCAGCCAATTAACGACTCACGATACCTTCTTAAAACCTGATTATGGCTTGGTTCTTTCGCCCCAAAACAACGCTTGCTGAGCGTTCGCAAATTACAACGAATATGCCGGATGGCTTGTGGACAAAATGCGACAAATGCTCAGAAATTATCTATAAAAAACAACTCGAAGAAGCGCTTTATACCTGCCCCAAATGCAGTAATCACTTTCGCATTTCGTCCCACGAGTACATTGACATTATTTTCGACGAGGGTAGTTTCGTAGAAACGCACAGCAACGTGCGTTCCGCCGACCCGCTCGAATTTACCGATACCAAGCCCTACACCAAGCGTTTGCAAGAAGCATACGCAAAAACCGATTCGCCCGATGCCCTCACGACGGGCTACGGTACGGTACATGAGCGTAAAATCTCTTTTGCTTCGATGAATTTTAATTTTGTTGGCGGAAGCATGGGGTCGGTGGTAGGAGAAAAATTCGCTCGTGCTGCAAACCTTTCGTTGCAAGAGCGCATCCCATTGTTATCAATTTCGGCTTCGGGAGGCGCACGGATGCAGGAAGCAGCGCTGTCGCTGATGCAAATGGCGAAAACCAGTGCAAAATTGGCACAACTTTCCGAAGCTGGTATTCCCTATATTTCGCTCATGACTGACCCAACAACAGGTGGCGTGAGCGCTTCATTTGCGATGTTGGGCGATTTGAATATCGCTGAACCGGGCGCACTTATTGGTTTTGCTGGTCCTCGTGTTATTGAACAGACGATTCGTAAAAAACTTCCTGAAGGTTTTCAAAGCTCGGAATTTCTGCTCGAACACGGATTTTTAGATATGATTGTTCACCGAAAAGAATTGCGGCAAACATTGGCACAAGTCTTTGGTTTGCTTTGCGATTAACCCCGTATTCCGAATATTTCTCTTTGTCCATGATGTCGTTTATGAATATTTCCCGTTATTTCGCTCATTGTATTCTTCTTTGCGCTCTCATGCTGCCCGTACAAGCGCTCTGGGGGCAAACTCCTCCAAAAAAATCATCGAAAACAACCACCAAAACCGAGAAACCACAAACCGCCAAAGAAGCGGAAATGTACGAGGCATATCGTGGAATGTGGTTCGGTCTCTATTTTCCGCGTGATTGGCAAATTAGACCGTCGTTGCAAGGTAATCAGGGTGAAGACAATAGCGTTTTCTTTACGGCACCAGACAGCAGTGCTGAGTTCTATGTCTATTGCCCGCGCTATTCCGGCAAGCCCACCGATATTGAGGTCAATCGCGCAACCGAAGAGCAGATAGGGCAAACGATTGAGGAAAAAGACGGCGTAAGGATTCGCACGGTGCGGATTATGGCGAAAGACAGCACATACAGCCGCATTTTTGAGGATACAGTTGCTTTTATGGTCGGGCGGCGCTTGGTCTTCGGCTTCAAGTTTCGTGATGCTAAAGCGCTGAAAAAGTACGATCCTATCTATGTTTATTTCAAAAAATCATTCCGTAAATTCACCGACTAGCGCCTTGCTGGGGATTCTTTATGAGGCTCGGTCATTATTTTTGCTTCTCTCATTTTACCGCTATGAGTATTTCTCGTTTCTTTTTGGCTACATTCTTCTGTTGCTATCTCATTAGTCAGAGCTTTAGTGTAGCATTTGCACAAAATCCTGATTCTCTCCTGCAATCCGGTCCAATGGTCGGTTATGCACAATTACGCGAAGTGGCATTGTGGGCGCAAACCAAACAAGCTGCCCGTGTGAAGTTTGTTTATTACGAAACAACAAAAGCCACCGTGCGTTATGAAACTGATGAAGTTCTCACCAGCAAAAGCGATGCCTACACAGCGCACGCTTACGCAACAGATGTAGAGCCGGGGCGCAAGTACACCTACGAATTGTATATCAACGGCAAAAAAGTAAATCGCCCTTATCCTTTGGAATTTCAAACGCTGAAACTTTGGCAATGGCGTGGTGATCCGCCCAATTTCAAAATTGCAATGGGGAGTTGCACCTACGTCAATGAGTTGCAGTATGAACGCCCCAATCGCCTCTATGGAAGCGAATACGAGATTTTTACGGCATTACACGCCAAGCGCCCTGATGCTATGCTTTGGCTGGGGGATAATGTTTATACCCGCGAAGTAGATTGGACTTCTCGGTCGGGCGTTTTGAAACGCTACACGCACACACGCTCGTTGCCAGAGATGCAGGCGGTCTTGGGTTCGACTCATAACTACGCGCTTTGGGACGACCATGATTACGGTCCCAACGATGCAGACCGCTCGTATTGGGGCAAGCATTTTACATTGGATGCGTTCAAACTTTTTTGGGCAAACCCCAGCTATGGCGTGATGGAAAAGCCAAGTTGTGTTACACAATTTGAGTGGGGCGATGCCGAATTTTTCTTCTTAGATAACCGCACATTTCGTTCGCCGAATAATCGCAAAACCGGCACTCGTGAGATGCTCAGTGACTGGCAAATCCAATGGCTTATTGACGCACTGTCCTCAAGCCGGGCGAACTTCAAATTTATCGCTGTCGGTGGGCAAGTGCTGAACCCTCTTGCGCTGTTTGAAAATTATGCGACGTATCCCGAGGAGCGCCAAAAACTTTTGGACTTGATTGAAAAAGAAGGAATTAAAGGGGTGATTTTCCTTACGGGGGATCGTCATCATACGGAAATCAACAAGCTGGAACGCAAAGGCACATACCCGATTTACGAGTTCACCATTTCGTCGCTTACTGCCGGAACAAATCCCAAAGCCTCCGACGAAGCCAATCCGCTTAGGATTCCGGGAACATATACCGCAGAACATAATTTTGCTGTTTTTGAATTTAGCGGAACCTTCAAAGACCGCGTACTGAAATGTACGACCTATAACCCAAGCGGCAAGGAAATCTGGACGTACAGCATCAATAGCAAGGATATTCGGTAATTCTTGTTGAAGCATTCATCAATGTCTGTGGTATCGCCATAATTTGAGCGCATACCACAGACATTTTTGTTTGCATTGGTAGCACAATTTCCCTAGATTGCTTTTTCAGATGAAAACGTCTGTTATTACCCGCTTGCAGTACATACTCTTGTCAATACCCATTCAACATGGTCATTTTATCAATCATTTAGGGAGGTTTTTATGAACCACTTTCAACATCGTTGCCAAAATCTGGTGCTGTTCGCCATACTCGTTTGCGCATTAAGTGTGGGGATGTTCTCATCGGCAAAGGCGCAAGGAAGCGACATATATGGCACGGGGATTCGGATTAAACTCAACGACGACGGAACGCGCTATATTCGCTTTCTGACATGGCATCAAATCTGGTTTCGTTATCTGCAAAACAACCCCAATTCCTATATGCACGAAGCAAATGCTGCTACGTCGGTTGATATTGGCATTCGCCGTTCGCGTTTTCTGCTCCATACACAAATTGATAAAGACTTCATGGTGTTGATGCACTTGGGGATTAACAACCAAACCGAGACCACTGGCGGTATCGGCGCTCCTGGCACACCCGTTGACCCAACAGCAAATGCAAAGAAGCCGCAAGTGTTCATGCACGATGTCTATGGAGAATTGCGCGTGGCGGGTGGAAATACACCAACAGACGATGGCTTGTTTTGGGGTTTCGGGATGCACTATTGGAATGGGCTTTCGCGGATGACTATGTCCAGTACGCTCAATTACATGGCGAATGATTCGCCAATCCTCTGCTGGCCCACCATTGAAGCAACCGACCAATTTGTGCGGATGATCGGCACATACGTCAAAGGCAAGGCTCTTGGCTTCGACTACACTTTTTCGTTTGATATGCCATTCCGCTTTGGTGTCGGCAATGTCTTTACCAATATTCCCCGCGATACCGTCCGAGCAACGAGTAATTACTCTGCAAATCAACTGACAGGTGTACTGAAGGGCTATTTGGCGTATGAATTTTGGGATAAAGAAAATCGTGCTTTGCCGTTTACCGTTGGCACATATCTTGGGGCAAAGAAAGTATTGAATGTTGGTGTTGGTTTTCAATTTCAACCCAATGGAATGTGGACAAGCCGCTTCAATACACAAACGCGCCGCTTCGACACGACCAATACGGATTATCGCGTTCTTTCGGCAGACTTCTTCATGGATCTGCCCTTGCAAAGCGGTAAAGACCCCGACGCACTCACGATATATGCCGTCTATTACAACTATGCCATGGGGCAAAACTACATCCGCAATATTGGCATTATGAACCCCGTGACCAGCACCCGCCCG
>JAAFHM010000582.1 GCA_013298375.1 Ignavibacteria bacterium
TGCCGACAATAAAGTACAGTCCGGGAACGATAATCACGCCGAAAACCGTGCCGAGCAGCATCCCGCCGAGCGCGGATGAACCAATCGTTCTATTGCCAACAGCACCCGCGCCCGTTGCACGCACGAGCGGAATCAGTCCCGCGATAAAGGCAAACGATGTCATCAAGATTGGTCGGAAGCGAGTTTTCGCGCCCTCGATGGCGGATTCCAAGACCGTCGCGCCTTGATTGTGCTTTTGTACGGCAAATTCCACAATCAACACGGCGTTTTTGCCCAAAAGACCAATCAACATTATCAGCCCGATTTGTGCGTAAATATCATTCGCCAAACCCATGATTTTGAGCAACAAAAACGACCCGAAAATACCCGCCGGAAGCGAGAGAACAACCGCTAACGGAATGATAAAACTTTCATACTGCGAGGAAAGAACCAAATACACGAACACGAGGACAATGATGAAAATAACAATCGCTTCATTGCCCCGACGGGATTCGTCAAACGACAAGCCTTCCCACGCAATATCGTAGCCCTGCGGCAAGGTTTCCTTTGCCACTTCTCGTATGGCTTGAATGGCATCGCCGCTTGTGTAGCCCTTCGCTGGAACACCGCGAATAGCCGACGATGTGTAGAGATTAAACCGCGTAATTTCGTTCGGACCTTGCGTTTTTTTCATCGTCATAAATGCCGAATACGGCACCATTTCGCCGAGGTCGTTTTTGATAAACAAATTCAAAATGTCGCTGGGAAGTTTTCGGTATTCGGGAGCGGATTGCGTATAGACTTTGTAAAATACGTTGAAGCGCGTAAAACCTTGCTCGTAGGTGCTTCCAATCAAGATATTCAGGTTTTCCATCGCTTTGCCGATAGATACGCCTTTTTGCATCGCCCGCTCGTTGTCAATGATAAGTTCGTATTGCGGATAATTGGCGGCATAGAATGTAAACAAGCCGCTTAGTTCCTTGCGTTTGCGCAGGGATTTCATAAACTCGGTGTTAATTTTGTCGAAGTCTTGATAATCAATCGTGCTGTTTTTGTTCAGCAAGCGCAGCGAGAAGCCGTCCGACGAACCATAGCCCGGCACAGCAGGCGGCTCGAAAAATTCCACCACCGCACCAAAATCTTTCGTTTTTTCTTCCAATTCCTCAATTATCTGTTTGACGTTGTGCTTGCGATCGCCCCAATCCTTGAGATTGATAAGGCACGTTCCCGCGTTTGAGCCTCTGCCTTCGGTCAAAATTTCATAGCCTGCAAGCGATGTCACCGATTGAATATCTTTGATTTCTTCTGCCGCGTGTTGGAGTTGCTCGGCAACGCCGTTTGTGCGCTCAAGCGTGCTTCCGGGCGGTGTTTGGATGATAGCGTAAATTTGCCCTTGGTCTTCGTTGGGAATAAATCCGCCCGGCAGAATTTGATTCATACCAAGCACACCGAAAGCAAATATCGCCAAAAGCCCGAAGGTAACGACTCTGCGGTTCACGATGAGATTCAGCAAGCCGATGTATTTGCCCGTGAGCCATTCAAAGCGTTGATTGAACCAATCAAGGAACACACGAATAGGGCTTCTGCGCTTGTGATGACTGCTGTCGTGCGGCTTCAAAATCATTGCGCACAGCACCGGAGTTAGCGTAAGAGCAACGATACCGGAAATGACAATCGAACTGACCATCGTGATAGAAAACTGGCGGTAGAACACGCCCACCGGACCGGTCATAAAAGCAATCGGGACAAACACGGCAACCATAATCAGCGTAATGGCGATAACCGCGCCGCTAATTTCGCCCAAGACTTTTTTGACCGCTTTGAATGGCGTGAGATGCTCCTCTGCCATCGCAGCGTGGACAGCTTCCACCACGACTATCGCGTCGTCCACCACAATTCCGATAGCCAAAACCAGCGCGAAGAGCGTTATCAAATTGATGGTCAAATCAAACATCTGCATAAAGACAAACGCGCCAATAAGCGACACCGGAACCGCGATAATCGGAATCAGCGTCGAGCGGAAATCGCCCAAAAACAGGAACACCACGATTGCCACCAAAATAAAGGCTTCGACGAGCGTGTGCAGAACTTTTTCAATCGAGGCATCCACGAATTTGGAAACGTCATAGTCAATTTCATAGCTCATGCCGGGCGGGAAGTCCTTCGACAATTCCTTGAGTTTTTCTTTCGTATCGTCAATCACCTTGCTGGCGTTGGTGCCAAAATTTTGCTTGAGGACAATCGAAGCAGACGGATAGCCATCTTTGTTCGAGTAAATATCAAAAAACTCGCTGCCCAATTCAACGTTGGCAATATCTTTCAACTTCAAAATCTCGCCCTTGGGGTTCGCTTTGATGATAATATTTTCGTATTCCTCCGGCTTATTGAAACGACCTTTGTAGGTCAAGGTGAACTCCAGCGATTGCGCTCTCTGACCCGAAGCCTGACCCAATCTGCCCGGGCGACCAATCACGCTCTGCTCGGACAAGGCGGTCATTACTTCGTCGGTGGAAACGTTATACGCACGCATACGGTCGGGCTTCAGCCAAACGCGCATGGCAAAGGTGCGGCTACCCAGAATTTGCGCCCGCCCCATGCCGCTAATACGCTGCAACTCAGGCAGAATGCGGGTGCTGGCAAAATTAAAAAGAAACTTTTCGTCGGCATTTTTGTCCGTGCTGAAAAGATTCACGTACATAAGCATACTCGGCTGTATGGGCGTGATGATGATACCTTCGCGTTGCACAAGCGGCGGGAGATTGTTCGTGATAGCATCAATTCTCGTTTTGACGTTCACAACGGCTGCGTTTGGGTCGGTGCCTGGCTCGAAGACGATTTGCACGGTTGCTTCGCCCGCGCTCGTAGCATCGGAAATGATGTACTGCATTCCCTGAACGCCGTTGATAGCACGCTCCAGAGGAATCAGCGTGGATTCCACCAAGACCTGTGCGCTTGCTCCGGGATAGGCAATAAAGACGTTTACACGCGGCGGCGCGATATTTGGAAACTGCGAAATTGGTCGTGTTTTGATAGCTAAAATTCCCAGAAAAACAATCGCTAATGACAGGGAAATAGCCAAGACCGGACGGCGGATGAATTTTGAAAACATAGAGTTGGAATGATAGTGGTGATTCGTAGTTCAGCGTGAAGTCTAATTCTTCACGAAATTTACTCCGCACGAAGCTGTTGCAATTCGGTCAGGATTTTCCGCAATGGAACAAACTCAAAGTTGATTTTTT
>JAAFHM010000333.1 GCA_013298375.1 Ignavibacteria bacterium
TTCGCACGTTCTATCTGCATTATTGAAAAAAAAGTATGTTTTTTCGAGGAATCTCTCCCAGCATTATGGTCAAGGTCTCCGTAAACGTCGGAAGTGTATTGGTTCTTTCCGTGCCATGCGATATTAGACGCGACCAGTGACAAAATTCTTTGGTAATCCCATACACGGATAGGTGTAAATTTTGTATCTTTGGCGCAAGCTATGACGCTCTTTCATCATGCAAACCCCTCTTTTCCAGTTATGAATATTTTCCAATTATGAATATTGCTGTACTTATGGGCGGGCATTCCGCCGAACGAAATGTATCTTTTGCTAGTGGCAAAGCCGTTGCTGAGGCATTGCAAGGGCGTGGACATAGCGTCATTGCGCTTGATCCCGCACAAGGCGCACAGGGGCTTATCAATCTGGCAACTTTTCAGCCCGAAGCCGGGCGCGAACCCAGCGCCGCCGAACTCGCCGCTTTCCATCCGAAAAGCCTTGTGGAATGCGTACAATCGCCACATTTGAGCAATGTTGATGTAGTTTTTCTTGCGCTGCACGGCAAATATGGCGAGGATGGCTATATTCAAGCGCTATTAGATATTCAGGGGATTCGTTATACGGGAAGCAAGATGCTTTCCAGTTCAATAGCAATGAGTAAACTCGCTTCTAAGCGTATTTTTCAAAGTTCGGGCATTCCCACACCAGCATTTATCACGCTTTCTTCGGCAAGTATTCGTGAGGGCGGCGTGGATTATGATTTAACCGATGAACTCCGCTCCGAACTTGGCGAGGCGCTTGTCGTGAAGCCCGATGGTGAAGGCTCGACGGTCGGCATTACTATTGTCACCAACGGTGATGTGGACGAAATCAAGCGCGGCATCGAAGAAGCAGCGCGGTGGGGTGATATTGTGCTGGTAGAACAGTTTATCGCCGGACGTGAACTCACCGTGAGCGTATTGGGGGACGAAACACTTCCCATTATTGAAATCCGCACCGATACAGGCTTTTACGACTATGCTCATAAATATACCAAAGGGCGCACCGAATACATCTGCCCTGCGGATTTGCCGCCGGATGTGGACGATTTTGTATCGCAGTTGGCGCTTTCGGCGCATGAGGCGCTTGGATGCACGGCATACAGTCGGATTGACTTCCGTTTGAACGACGAATTTCAGGCATTTTGCCTAGAAGTCAACACCCTTCCGGGCATGACGGGAACAAGCCTCGTACCGAAATCTGCCGCCGCCGCTGGGATAGATTTTGGAGAATTGTGTGAGAAAATCATTGCTTTATCGTGATGATGCACCACAAATAGAGCTGTTGCTTGCTTCGCACGGGGATTACACAGGGATAGCATTTTGCACTTGAAACTATGAAACAACAAGCATCATCGGCATTACATCAAGGATTTGCCGCCCTCTACCGGGCGCGTGAACGCTTTTTTCGTCGCTTCCGTGATAGAGTTTATCCCGCAACGTTTGTGGAAGAAATTAACGAGCAGTGTGATATTTTCTTTCCGTTGTATTCTGCTCCATTCTTCGTTGCATGGCTTCCCTACTTGGCTCTTGACCCGTTGCTTGTCCCGAATAAGCCGATTTTCCCGATACTTCGTGTCGGTTTGAGTGTTGTCGGCGTTATTGCACTGGTATTGCGATATGTCTGGAAAAACCCGCAACGGCACAGGCTCATTGGTAATGCCATGATGTACTATCTGATTGTCGCAACGGGTCTTTTGACGGGCTTGGCGGGGGCGCATCCGAGTTACGTTGGCGGATATTGTTTCCTGATAACCGTTCTGGGAGCTATGCCCGTTCAGCCTTCCCAGCTTTTTAGCGCCTTGGCGGTTTCGTTATCGGTATTTGTTGGGCTGTGCTGGCATTTAGACGTGAGTTTTGCCGAACCTGCCTTGCGATACAGCCTTCAAGACTTGATAAGTACCGTCAGCGTCAGCGTTTTGATGAGTCTTGGCTGGACAATGCTTCGGCGTAATAGCTATGAAAAAGGGCGGGCATTGCAGATAATGAACGTACAGATACAAGAGCAGCAGCGCCAACTTGGGCTGCAAAATGAGTCGCTGCGCCATTTGAATCGAGAAAAAGACGAACTTCTCGGCATTGTTTCCCACGACTTGCGTAATCCGCTTTCCTCTATTCTCGGTATGACCGAAATACTCATGCAAGACGATTTACAAATGGAAGACGTGTTGCAACGTGAGATGGTGCGGCGTACCAACGATTCAGCGATGCAAATGCACCAACTTATTGAGCATTTGTTGAACGCAAATGCGCTGGAAAATGGTGCGCTTATGCCGGATTGTACCGATGTTCACGTTGCCAATATTATCCAGTCTGTTCTTGCGGCATTGCGCGAACAAGCAGAGCAGAAATCCATACAGTTGGTGGCGGAAGGCGACGCAGATACGGCGGTTTATGCCGATGCGGTCTTTCTTTTCCAGATTATTCAAAACCTTGTTTCTAATGCGGTCAAATATTCTCCCCGCCAAACAACTGTACAAATACGCTTTCGGAGCCATGCTGGTACAACGCGCATCAGCGTTAAAGACGAAGGTCCGGGGCTTTCGGCGGCTGACCATGCGAGCCTTTTCGGAAAATTTGCACGTCTTTCGGCACAGCCAACGGGTGGCGAACAGAGCGTGGGCTTGGGTCTCAGCATTGTAAAAAAAATGGTCGAAGCAATGAATGGCAAGGTTTGGTGCGAGTCCGAGCAGGGCAAAGGAGCGACGTTTCTTGTTGAGTTGCTGGAAAAAGATATTGCACATTAGCTTCTTTTTGGCTATTTTGCTTTGAAATACAAAGTTCTTTATTGTTGGTCGCAAAAAAATGTCACATTTGGAACCTGATACACACGATTTTCCCGTTAATCCTGCCGAAGAACTTGCGTTTATCCGCAGAGTCATGCAGGACAGTCGGCGCACTGCTGTTGATAACGGCATGAACTATATGTTCTGGGGCGTATGGACAGCGTTGGCTGCCATTGTTGGCTACTGCTCTTCGTTATTCCACTGGCATTTGGGCTTGTATCTGTGGGCGGTTGTCATTTCTATTGGATGGGGTGTTTCGTGGCTGCTCATACGGCAGAGTCGCCGCCGAGCAGGTGCAACAAGCCTTGCTGGAAATCTTCTTGTGGCGGTTTGGGCTGGATGCGGTATTGCTTCTACGCTGGTAGGCTTTGTTGGCGGGACGACGGTGTTGGGCAATGGTATTACAGGAGTGATTGCGCTCATTACCGGAACGGGGTTTTATATTTCTGGTGTACTGTATGGCTCTGCATGGCTTCGTTACTATGCTGCGTTTGGTTGGTGGCTGACGGGTGTTCTGATGTTCCTCTTTCCGGGGATTCATGTAATGCTCATGCTTGCCTCCGCAATGATATTATTTCAACTTGTTCCGGGCATTATTCTCTATCGTCAATGGCAGCGTGAACAAGCCGCATAAATCCTTGCTTTTCGGACGTATTTCCTGTTTCTATTTGGGGCTAAAGCACAATGAATGACTTTGATTATCAACAGTTGGATGACATCATCCACTCACGGATTCGCCTTGCGGTGATGGCGCTTCTGGCAAGTCTGGACACGGCGGAGTTTACTTATATTCGTGAAAAAATCGGTGCAACCGACGGCAATCTCAGCATTCACCTCAAAAAACTCGAAGAGGCGGAATACATCGCCGTTACAAAGACCTTTGTTGACCGCAAGCCCGTGACGATGTACACGTTGAACAAAAAAGGACGCAAAGCATTTGAGTTGTACGTTGAGCGTTTGGAACAATTATTGAAACAATCCTCTCAAGTTTCCGTTAAAGGAAAAAAGTAATTTTTTTACTAATCTACTTTGTAAATTAAAGCACTTTATGTTTAGAAAAATACTCACATCAACAATTACCCCAACGTGGCTTCTGGTCGTCGTCGTAGCGTGTATTCTTGCTCTGCCGCGATTGTACTGGATGCTTCAAGGGAATTACAACGCGATAATCTGGATATTTCTTGTGATGATGGCTCTGCCATTTCTGCTTTTGAGCAAGTCCGGCAGAACGCAGATTGGCTTCACGAAGCCTTCGTCGTGGATACGGATGGTGATTGCTTTTTGCATCGGCAGTATTGGTGCGGTATTGGTCTATGCGCTCGGCGTGGCGCTTTATGGCACGACAAGTCCGCTCAACTGGTATGTGGCTGTCAAGGCGACAATTAGGCAGCGCGGCGATATGATTGCGGCGGTTCGTGCTAACCCCGCTCTCTTTCTTGTGTTTGCGCTTCCAGCGATGATTTTTAGTCCGTTTGGTGAAGAATTATTTTTTCGTGGTATTTTTCACGAAGCCCTTGCAGAGCGCTTCAATAAACGTGTTGCGCTTTTTGCCGATGCTGCCGCCTTTGGACTGACCCATATAGCGCATTACGGCTTGGTTGTGCAAGGCGGTGCGCTCACAATCTTGTTCCCATCGGTAATTTGGTGGGTGCTGCTTATGGCAGCAACATCATTACTCTTTTCGTTTGCTCGTGCGCAGGCAGGGACACTCTGGGCGGCGGTGCTGTGCCACGCCGGATTTAATGCTACAATGATGTGGTGTATATTTTTTGCTCTTTGATGACAGACTTTTTTTGCCTTTGGACTTTGTAAATTAAAGCACTTTGTATTTTCTTTCACTTTTTCCATGAATTACTCCAATGAACACACTCTTTTCTTTGCTCCGCTTTGTGCTTGTTTGCACATTTTTTCTGCTTACTCACGGCTTTACCGCTCATACGCAGGAGGTACGCGACCTTTTGCTCGAAGGAAAAAATCTTGTTGATGTCTCGGTTGTGAAAGGTGATGTCAATGGTTACACCAAAGCGATTGCGCTATTTGAGCGGATTCTTGCCGTCGAACCCGCTAATAATCTTGCGTTGTACTACCGCTCATATGCAGAAATGCGTCTGCTCATGCAAGGAGGCGTACAAAATGAGGCAAACACAAAAAATGCCTTACAGGACGCAGCCAGCGAACACGCCGAAGCACTTGTGCAGCACTCTCCGCAATCATCAGACGCAATGACGGTTCTGGCTGGAGTGACGATGCTCCGCATAGACGGCATGAACGCTATGATGCTTGCTCCAAAATGCACAAAACTTCACGAAAAAGCGCTTGCCGCCGATGCTAATAATCCCCGTGCCTACGTCATTCGCGGGATGTACACCATGAACACACCATCCTTTTTCGGCGGCGGTGCAGACAAGGCATTGCAGCACTTTACACAAGCCATCTCGCTTTGCGAAAAGCAGGGTTTAACAGCCCCAACACAAGCAACAAAGACGCAGCCGACATGGGGCTATCTTGATGCGCTCATCCATGCAGGACGCTGCCACCTGAAAATGGAGCAGTACCCGCAAGCAGTCGCCTATTTCAAGAAGGTATTGGCTATCGCCCCTGAATTTACGTGGGTCAAACAAACGCTTCTTCCCCGTGCCGAGCAGAAAATGGCGGCTTCGACGGGAACAAAATAATACCGTTTTGATTTAAGTTTCGATAGCTTGCTTTCTTTTTTGCTTGTTTTGATGCTGTCGAATCCACGGGAAAGCAGTCAAACGCTGTAAGAGCTTCGGATTTTCCCAGTATTTCTGCAA
>JAAFHM010000533.1 GCA_013298375.1 Ignavibacteria bacterium
TCATTTCCGAAACGAAGAGTTTTGAGATCAAATGCTCCGTTGCGTTTAGCCGTGCCTCCAAGAACAAGCGGTGTTGCGGTGTTCGGCGAATACTGTGGCAATTTGCGCCCAAGTCTCAACAGATAGTCGTAAACTTCCTTGCGTAATGCAGGGCTTTTGACGCGCCATGCCATATTGCGTACGGCATCGTCCGAACAATCCCTGCAAAGGATGGGACGTAGCGGCAACATACGCGCCATCCAAGAATTGAGCGTTGGATACTTCGCTGTTTTTGTTGACGTGATTGCCAGAGGCTGGTAAACAATGTGAATGGGAATGACGCACAGGAGAGATGTCTGTGCTTTTTCATCGCTCAGAGGATTCGTGATTTTTGCTGTCAACCTGATGGCAACTGTGCCTCGGATTGTTCGTGGTTCGATGTATTTACTCAGCGGCAAATCTCTCACGGCTATTGTGAGCGCAAGTGTTCCTGTGGTCGCATTATAGAGGCTTTTTGCAATCGTGAAGGCTGTTCCCGTCGCCACCCAAATTGATGTAAAGTCTGGCATATCGCCAACGTAAACCCGTAATTGTGTATCAGGCGAGTTGTAATCAATGGCTGGTGGATTAACGATGATGTCCGAGAATGCAGCATTTATGGGGTTCGCGCCGTTGCTATCGGCGCTGATTGGAAGCGCGTCAACGCGAATACCGTTGAGATTGAGGTCAAAACCACTTGTTGCCAAAAGCGATGTATCCGTTCTTACAACGGTGGTGCTATCGCAAACAATCTGAGGCGGGACTTGCTTGGCAATAGTTTCGTAATGAAAGAGAGGTATAAATTCTCCTGTTGGCGGGTATTGCCAAACAACAGCGATGCTCAAACGATTGGCTGAGGCAGGAATGTAGGGACCAACCCACGCAGGCGAATAAGGGCTGTCTATTGCTTTGCTGTTCGTACCGAAACGATAACGAATTTTGAATTGGTCAAGCGGGAGATGAGCGGCAGCAGCTGGAAGTTTACTTTTGAGCGTAAGGCGTTTACCAGAATAAAAATAGGTCCCTATAAGCCGCCTCATGACGGCTGAATCAAGCGTTGTTGGCAGCACATTCCACTGGGTTTTGGCGGTTGTTTTGCCAATGCTGAGTGTGATGGTATAACGCCCAATGCTCATTGGCTTATCGAAACGAAGCGAGCCTTTGCCGCCCTCGAATGTCAGTGTATATTGTCCTTCAAGACTTGGCTCTGTGCGTATTGTAGGCTTTTCACTTGCCGTGAATACTATGAGCGTCGTCATCAGTTTGTTAAATGTTGTGATGTTGGTATCTATGGCGATTGTCTGGGAAAATGCGTTGGAATGGGCAATGCAACACAGTCCCGATGCGGTAAGCAAGAGTATCAATAATGAACGAAGTCGGTTCATGGGGAATTCCTAAAGTGAATCAATTCAAGCACACCGACACGCCGCCGCAATAAACGCTGCCACACGCGGCGCACCAATCGCTGCCGCATGAATCACTTCATCATGCGAGACATTCACCGCCGCACTTTCGGGGAGCATATTCGTAATGAGCGAACAGGCTGCCACCTGCATCCCGCAAACCCGCGCAAATTCTGCCTCGTGAACGGTGGACATTCCAACAGCTTCTCCAAATTTCCGATACATTCTGGCTTCGGCGGGGGTTTCAAAGGTTGGTCCCGTCAGCCCAATATACGTGCCCTGATGAAACGGTACACCACGCGCCGACAGGTCCGGCACAATGCGTTTCCGCCATTCCGTTGAAAGAATCGCCTCGCCCGAAGCCATACGACCATAATCAAGCGTTGGTTCTGATGCTCTGGCGCTTCCCGTCAAGCCGCGCAGCCAATCGCGCTGTACCGGGCGCAGCATGAGATTGAGCGAATCGCTCAAAAGCATGATGTCGCCAGCGGTGTAGGTGTGGTGCATTCCTCCGGCGGAGTTTGTCAAAATGGTGAAAGTTGCGCCGAGCATTTTGCCGAGCGCTACTTGTGCGAGCGAATCTTGCAGCGTGAAGCCTTCGTAGAGATGGCAACGTCCCGTATAGTGGGCTATGCGCTTGCCTTCAATCGTGATAATGCGCAAGAACGAAGAATGCCCCTTCACCGTCGGCATCGGAAAGCCCTCAATATCGTGCAGGTCAAGAATTTCCTCTGCCGGATAATGCTCCAGCGCTGTATTCAAGCCGCTCCCGCTAATAACAATTCCTTCGACTGTCGCGGAAGTTTTTTGACGAATTTGGCGATAGAGTGCGCCATAATGATGTTCCAATGCGCTCTGGAGCGCTTGGGAAGGGGTGTTCTGCATATTTGAAGAGAATATTAATCGCCGATAAGGTAGCCAACAGATAATTGTAAGATGCCCACAGGAAGGTTCGTGCGGGTAGCAATCTCGCGGGTTTCGCTGTTGTTGGTGCTTGGTGCTGTTGTTGTCACACCAGCAACGGTTACTGAGCCGCCTGTTTTTACTTCTACGCTCACCTTCGCCGGACCGTACTGCGGCTGTCCTGCAAAATAGCCAATGCCAATATTGATGCGATTATTCAGCAAAACACCAATGCCGAATTTATAGGCAAAAGCAACGGCGCTCATTGCTGCAATATTGCTACTTTGCTCCGCTTTCTGTTGAATTGAGGCGGGAATCCCGAGTGCGGAGCCGCTTCCTGTGAGCGCAATCGTGAGATTTCGCACGTCGTTGGGATAAATCCCATAGAGCAGACCTGCTTGTGCCGATGCGAAAAGACTCATGGATGAACTCAAAGGAATATCATAACGACCACCCAGCAGTAATGCGGTGTTGAGGTAAGCACGAGGAGAAATAGCCAGATTAGCATCCAGCGCGAGATTGATACCTGCGGCTGATGTATTGACACCCAAGCGCTGCAAAAATGTGGGGTCACGGAAGAGCGCATTGTACTGATTGGTGTAATCGCTGGCATTGAAGGGGTTATAGGAGACTTCAAGTGTTCCGACAAGGCTGAAATTAGGCGTAAGTCTGAATAAGTCCGTCAGCCCAGCATTGAAGCCGAAAGTAGCATTACCGATTTCGGTGCGCTCGGCGGGCGTACCAGTGGGCAAGCTACCATTGCGCGTTTGTGCAACGGCGGCTTCGATATCGGCAGCAACGTTGTAGGGCTGTCCAAAACTACCGACGGGAAGCCCACCGCCAAGATGAATCATGAGTCTGTTACCAGAAACCCACTCTTGGGCAGAAATGGGCGATACACTTGTCATCATCAGCACACTAAAAAACGACACGAGAGCGAAGAGTTTTGCAGAAACACAGCGCATAATATTTTGAAAAAGTGAAAAAATAATTGGAGATACACGCAAAATATCTGATTTCGGCATACTGTACAAGAATCTTTTTCTGGTTTTCGATTTGTCCTGAATTTCCGCGTTAATAGCTCATAGAAAAGCACAAAAAGTAGCGTAAGCCTCAATATACCAACAATGTATTGAGATTTTGTGTTTTCAGCAACTCCATCAAAATCACGACAAACGTTCTGCGATTACCCGTAACACAGCGTCAAGGCTCATTTCTTCTGATGGTTCTATCACTGCTTCGTCGCCAACGTGCTTGTGATGGGGATGG
>JAAFHM010000112.1 GCA_013298375.1 Ignavibacteria bacterium
CTCATCAAAGCCCATCCGGGCAAGGCGGCGGTGGTTTTTTCGGTCTATGACGACAACGCGCCCGACCAAAGCAAACCTGCGGCAATGTACCGTGCTGGCGAATTACGTTTTGCGCCGGACGATTCCGCCATCGAAGATTTGATGCGGCTTTTCGGGCATAAACAGGTGAAATTTTGGTTGGAGTAATGACAATAAAGCGGAGCATTCAGCAATATTCCCTTATGCCATGAAGAACTGTACGCTGTGAAGAGCCTTATGGCGTATTCGTAAAGGGATTGGAAAATTTCGGGTCGGTTGTAATGCTCATATCCGTCAGTGTTCTGAGGAACGCCGTCAAATCAGCCCTTGCTGCACCTCCAACGCCATGTGCCGGAATTCTTCCGTTAAACATCTGCTCAATATCTGCGATGCTGCCATTATGAAAAAGAGCTGTTCGCTCGGCAGTATTGCGCAAACTCGGCGATTTGAAGTTTCCTCTGCCGTCTGCGCCTCCGTCTCCCGTGTTGGGTAAACCAAACGGTCTGGCAGGATTCGAGGTGATAAACATTGGCGGCGGATGACAACTCGCACACGAGCCGTTTCCTGCGTTAAATGCTTGCTCGCCGCGTGCTTCAGAGGTTGTGAAGCTCTCTAAACCTTGTTTCACGCGGTCGTATTTTGATTGATAGGGGACAATAGAGCGAACAAATTGCGCTAACGCCAAGGCGATACGCTCCGAAGTAATGGCGCTGCTGCCGAATGCCTTTTGGAAGAGGCTTGGATAATAGCTGAGTGTTGCCAAGCGTTGTTCGAGTTCCGGCAGTGTCATTCCCATTTCTACTTCATCTTGAATCGGCATCAGGACTTGTGCCTCCAGCGTTGCGGCGCGTTCATCCCAAAACATTTTTCCCGATTGATAAAAACGAACACTCAAAAGCGGCATAGAATGGCGGTTTGTCAGACCTCCTTGAAATCCTTTGCTTTTTACCGCATCATCGGTAAAACTGAGTTCTTGTTTATGGCAAGAACCGCAGCTAATGGTGTTGTTTTTGGAAAGTTGTTTGTCGTAGAACAGCACTCTGCCAAGCGTAGCACCTGCATCGGTTATCGGGTTATTTGTGGGAGTGTTATCGGTGAGAGCCAATGCATCGGCAATGTGTTTGGGAAAGGTCGTGTTTGCGTACGTGTAAGCAACACTGAGATTGGGCGAGGATGCGCCTTGTTCTGTGATAATGGGTGTTGTTCCGTTTGTACAAGCGTTGATACTTACCCCAAGAAGTAAGCAACAAAAGATGAGAAAACGCGATTGGGTCTGCATAGTCGTCGAGGAAATGTGTGGGAAGATGTATTTGTAGGGAAAAACAGATCTTCGCTCATTTCGTTACACGTATCATCAAGCCGTGTTTTGAAGCACCACGCAGGGCTTTTTTGTTGGTTGGTATGCTTGAAAAGGCTAGATTTGTTCCGTGAAGTTTTTTGTTTCACTTTTGAATATCCTACAATGGAAACGCCTCAAACCACGCCTGCCGTCTATTTCCAATCGCTGACCATCGAAAATGTTCGCTGCTTCAAAGGCGAACACACGATTGATTTATCCGACGGCAACGGCAAACCCGCGATGTGGACGGTGATTTTGGGGAATAATAATACGGGGAAAACGACGTTACTCAGGTGCTTGGCGGATTTGGAGCCTACAAAAATGAGTGAAAAAAAGATTCTGGATAGTAATAATCAATCTGATGGGGAATCAGAAAGATTCTTAACTTCAAAAATTTATAAAGCGACAAATGAAATTGAACGAAAGAAAAAATATCAAAGAAAAAATACTTCTGATTTACCTTATCGAGTGTTCAGTGGTTTAATCATTCAGCAAGGCTTATCATACAGTGATTTATCTCAATTACTTGAGAAAATGGGTTATCCTATTCAAATTCATCCAAGCAAATTTTGGGGATTTGGTCCAGGAATATTGCAAGGAATTTATGCTGGAAATAAGATAGATAAGGTGTTACTACATATGCTCATTTACCCCTACGGAGCAACTCGCCGTGCTGCACGCCAAGATTTACCAAGCGACCAACGCGGCATTGTTCTTGACCCGTTTTTAGATACGATTGAATACCTCAATGTTGAGGATTGGCTTTTACGCATTCACATTGCAAAACAAGGCGGCGAAAGCAATGCAGAAATCGCATGGAATCTCGTTGAGAAGCTCTTTCAATCTGCTATGCCGGATGTTTTGGGAATGAGCGTTGAAACCAACTCACATTCGCTTGAAAGCATGATTGTTGCTCGAACAAACGCAGGAACAATGCCGCTTCGCAACCTTGGTTACGGTTATCAAAGCATGGCTGTCTGGTTGGCAGATTTTGCCCAAAAGATGCTTCAGCGCTATAATTACGCACCTGATTCTTTTGCACAGCCCGCAATCGTGCTGATTGATGAGTTGGATTCGCATTTGCATCCCGAATGGCAGCGAACAATCATCTCTACGCTCAAAGAGAATTTCCCACGCACCCAATTCATCGTAACCACCCACAGCCCGCTTATTGTGCAGTCGTTTGAGAAGGTGAATTTGGTGGTCTTGCACAAAAACGAGGAAGATGATTCCGTCGAAATTAAGCAATATGTTCAGCAAAGTTTTCAGGGCTGGACAGTGGAAGAAATCTTGCGCGATGTGATGCGGATGGGAGACAGAGTGTATTCAGAAAAATACGCTGAAATTCATGCAAAATTTGATGCTGCCTTGGATGCCGAAGACTATGAAGAAGCAAAGCGCTGGCGAGATGAATTGAAGCGCATTATGCACAAAAGCAATCCGTATATTCACCTGCTCGACAGGCAGGTTTCCTCGCTAAACGGAGCGTGAACATGATTAAACTTGAACGACCCGATGCTCCAAAAGAATTGACAACACAAGAAGTAGAACGGCTTACAGCGCTTTACCGCGACAAAAAGACCGTCGTATGGCGCGAAGATTATATCCTTGATGCTTTGCTTACAATGTCGAATTTCAAATGTGCTTATTGCGAAAAGAGGATTGAGAAGGGTTCTGTATACTTTCATGTCGAACATTTTCACCACAAGAGCAAATACCCAACGGAAGTGGTTTTCTGGAAAAATCTCCTGCCCGCTTGTGGTGATTGCAACACCAAGAAATCAACGCTTGACACCTACAAAAAGCCGATTGTCAATCCAACACAAGACAATCCACAGGAGCATTTTCGTTTAGACAACTATCGTCTTTATGGAATGACGGATATTGGAAGACGCACACAAACCGAACTTTGCTTGAATAATCGCACAAAATCTCGTTTTGAAAAGGGCGACCAACTCTTGAAAACGCTTGATTCCTTGTCAGAACAAATTCTGGAGGCTGGCAGTAAAATTACACCAAGAAGGAACCGACGTTGGTACAACGAATTCCTTGAAGATGTCCTATTCTACGCGCTTCCTGAGCATGAATATTGCGCAACGCTCTCAACAATAATACTCGAAAATCCTTCCTATCAAACCATCAAGAATTTCTTTCAAGCACAAGGTCTTTGGGATGATAAACTATCGGAACGCGAGGCAATTCTTCAACGGTATTGTTTGAAAGTATAAGATTTGATAAGCCTTTTCGGGCATTTGTAGGTGAAATTTTGATTGGAGCAAGAAATACTATTTGTGCATATTGCCGTAGCTCTAAACAATGGTACTGGTCAATTTTTCTCCTCAACATAATGAATTTCTCCGATAGCCTTCAAATACCGATGTTACGGCATCTGCAATCATTGTTTGTTTGCATTTGTTATTTGCTTTTTGTTGATACTCTCGCATTATACAGCGCATCCCGAAGTACCGACAACCTTGCAATCAATGCGGTTATTGGCGACCAAAGCTATGTGGCAAAGTTCGGAACATTACCGAGCCGACAAACTAACGAGAAAGAGCGCATCAGCACACACTTGGAATATGTTGAAATGCTCTTGCGCAAACGTAATTGCCGTCATCTGTCCGAGCAACAACAACAGCAACGCATATTCCTTTTGGATAAACTACGTGAATATCGCATCAGGGCTGAGTTTCCCCGTAATGAAAAATACTCTTGCCGTCGCCCTTGTTTTATTGATTCTCGCGGTAATATTTGTGCTGTGGGGTATTTGGTGGAGCAGAGCGCGGAACGAGCGCTTGCTGAAGCTATCAATAACAGACATCAATATGACTATATTGCGGAGATGAAAATGCCCGAACTCGATGCGTGGATACAGACTTCAGGCTTAACGCGGGAAGAATGCGCAATGATACAGCCAGCATATTCAACATGGGGCATATCACCTGAATATGCCGCCATATCAAGCATTCTCATTCTCACAAATGGTAGTTTAGGAGCGCTCAACGCATTAGAATTGCAAAAACCAAAATCGGATAAAACCATTGCAATTCTTGGATTGGCGAGCGGTTGTGGTTCTATTATCAATGGTATTATTGGTTTGCAATACCCTTACGCCAATGCTATCAATGCTCCTTTCCCTGATGGCGCAAGACAAACCCTCTCGTACGTCAATATGGGTATTGGTGCTGCAAGCACGATTCTTAGCGCCATCAATCTTTTCGCAACACCTGCAACCGAAAATAAAAATGTTTCTTGGAGAGCGTACAGTTTTTCTGTTCCGCAGACAGACCAACTTGGTCTTGGAATCAAGCTGACGGCAACATTCTGACCGATATAACTCGAATTCAAGAACCGTCGGCGAAATAACGCCCCAAAGTCATAGAGATTGCGTAATCCCCAGTCAACTATGACAAATCCTGCCAACTCATCAATCCCGAAAGCGCCAAAACACGGGCAATGTCAGCCCCAAAGCAACGAGCAGCAACGACAACGCATAGAAATGCGCCGCAGCGTAGTCCATCGCCTGAACTGCATCGTAGAGCGCAATGGAGGCGGTGCGGGTTTCTCCGGCGATGTTTCCGCCAATCATCATCACAATACCAAATTCTCCCAGCGCATGAACGAACACAAGCGCACAGCCTGTTAGGAGGCTTCTTCTGGCAAGCGGCGCTGTCACCCTCAGAAACACTTGTACCGCACTCGCCCCATCTAAACGAGCGCTATCGAGAATTTCCGACGGGATAGCTTCAAATCCGCTTTTGACGGGCTGCACCATAAACGGTAGGCTATACAGCACCGACCCCAAGACCAATCCACTAAAACTAAAGACTATATTCACCGCAAAAATGCTCTGAAGCCAAGCACCAACGAGGCTTTCCCGCCCCAGCGCATAAAGCCAGTAAAACCCTACTACTGTCGGCGGCAAGGCAATCGGCAAACTCACAAGGCTTTCTAGGAGAGGTTTTATGCGGCTTCGGGAGAAAGCAAGGAAATAGGCGATAGGTACACCCACACAAAGCAAAAGCGCTACGGTTGTGGCGGCAAGGCGCATCGAGACAAGAAACGGTGAGAAGTCTGGCATAAAGGAACGAGTAGTGGGCAAAATTACCGACAAAAAACCTTGCCTATAACTGAAAATCTGGATATTTTCCATGATTCAAGATACGCAAAAACACGTATTCATCAAAGGTTCAACCGAATTTACCCGTTATGGATATTTTTCCCAATGATGACTTCCCGACGCGCCTCCGCGACGGAAAAACGTTTGTCCACGTCTGCCAAAGCGATGATGTGCTGCGCCGTAAAGGGACACGGGTGGAGTTTGACCCCGAACTTCAGATCGCTATTTTTCGCGTTGCTGATAGCCTTCATGCGGTCTCGAACATCTGCCCGCATAACCACGCGCCGATGCTCCACGAAGGGGAAATTAACGCCGCCGATTGCACGATAGCCTGCCCGATGCACGGTTGGACGTATTCGCTCCAAACAGGCAAACACACGTCTTCAAGTCATTCCCACGTCGTTGTTTATGATGTCTTTGAAGAAGACGGGGCAGTGTGGTGCGAAAAACCGGAACCAATCGAAGTAGCGTGGAAATGGTAATGAAACACTCTCCGAAATCACAAAACACGCACCACATCAAGCAATTCGCCCTAGACGCGGGATTTTCTCTCGTCGGTATCGCCCAAGCCGTTTTGTTGAATGATGAAATGCAGAATTTTAGCGAATGGCTGCGGCAGGGCTTCCATGCAGGGCTTGGCTATATGGAGCGCAACGACGATAAGCGCCTTGATGTTGGAGCAATCCTTCCCGGAACGCGGTCGGTGGTGGTGGTAGCGCAAAACTACTACACACCGCATCATCACAAGGATTCCGCACATCACGGCAAAATTTCTCGGTATGCTTGGGGCGACGACTATCACGATGTGATACCCGCAAAATTGGAGCGTATTGCCGATGAAATCAAGCGCCTCGACCCCGAAGCCGCCACAAAAGTTTACACCGACACGGGCGCAATTTTAGAAAAACAGTGGGCAGTTCGCGCTGGTATTGGCTGGCAAGGGAAGCACAGCAACATTATTTCACGGGAAATTGGCTCGTGGTTTTTTATAGGTATTATCTTGACCACTGCTGAATTTGACTATGATTCTCCAATGCCCGATTACTGCGGTACTTGCAATGCCTGTCAGCAAGCCTGTCCCACGAGTGCCATCGTGCAGCCCTACGTAGTGGATGCCCGAAAATGCCTTCCGTACTGGACTATTGAAACCAAACCCGATAAAGACTTTCCTCCGGAGGTCGTACAAAACCTTGATGGATGGCTCTTTGGTTGCGATACGTGTCAAGATGTCTGCCCTTGGAATCGCTTTCAGAAAGAAAGCTCGGAAGACCGCTTCCAACCTCGTTTCGAGGAAACTACTCTCAATCTCAATGTTGTCAAGCAAATGACACCCGAAGAATTTTCAACACGTTTTCGCAAAAGTCCTTTGAAACGCAGTAAACTTGCGGGTTTGCAACGCAACGCCTCAGCTCTTGATAAACAACAAAAAGCGGATGAGAACGACGAATAATCGTCGGTCAACATCCGCTCTTTGAGACAAGATTACTTAGCCCGAAAGCGCATGATTACTGCTTTTCAATCTCCCAGATACTATCGGCAAACAGATTGACCACCTCCGGCATAATCGGTACTTTCCATTTTTCCGATGGCGTGGTAGTAAGGTCTTTCGCGCCTTCTTTGAGATTGAAGGTCATATTTTTGATTGAATAATATTTCGCACGAGGATTTGCTGCGGCGAGATTGCGTGCATGAATATCAGCAACAGAGTAGTCAAGCGTTCCATGTATTATGACGATGGGCATTGATAATTTGGCTATCTCCGTTATCGGCTCGTACTGATTCAGCGAAAGAATATATTTTTGCAAGGTCGGGCGCATTAAATCATAAATAATACCAGAACCCTTTTTCACTTGCGGCGACTGCCCCTGCTCCATCAAGGCTGCAACCGAATCAATCTCTTTTGCCGTTTCCTCCGGATACGCTTTCGCTACCTGCCCTCGGATATATCTCAACCACCGCCGAGAATCTGTGCCGATACAAATCAAACCATCCGCACGCTGCCGTGCTGCCGTGACGATGCCCGCGAGTCCGCCTTCGCGCCCGAAATCACTCGGACGACCAAAACCAATAACGGTCAGAGCGCCCAAACGCTTGTCTTTTCGCAAGGAATCTATCCAACCGCAAGCATCGGTGACGCTTCGATTGAAATCATGATAGGATTCATTCACAAATGCACTCTGACTTTTCCCAACCCCACGTGTATCATAGCGCAAGGAGGCAATACCTTCGGCAGCAAGCGCTTCAGCGAGGAATTTCAACGTACTGCTTGAATCACGGTAGAGTGTCGATATTCCGTCGCGGTTGTACACGGTACTCGTGTTGATAATCAGGACAATCGGCACGGATGCTGTTGTGGAGGCATTGGTTGGGATAAGCAACGTTCCCCAAAGCGAACCAGTGGTTGTCGAAAGCCGTCGCTCTTCGGCAATAAATTTGAGTGCTTGCTTGGGACGTTTGAGAGAGCGCGTAGGCAAGGAAGCGGATTGGATAGTGCCTCCTGCGGTCGCCGGTTCTTCGATAACTCTGGGTGCGGCTTGCGCGGGTGCTGTTGTCGCGGAAGTTGTGGGGGCTTGTGCTGGTGCAGCCGTGGTAGCGGGTGTTGGCTTAGTGGCTTTGTTGGAAGGCTGTTTGCCAGTGGACTTTTTCGTTGTGCCTTGCGAGGATTTTGTTTGCGCCAAAACGGACGCACTCAGCCCTGCTAGCGCAAGAGCAACGATACAACATTGCACAAGAACGATGTGCTTCAAACCACGAGGGTTGTTCATAATTGACAGAAAATAGTTCAACAAAAAAGAGAAAAAAGAGCGCTACACTTGGAGGGATATGACGCTCGGATTTTGAAATAAGAATAGTTGTCGTAATCTACCATTTTATGCGGGTTTTGTCGCAATATTGGATTGCATTTTCAGCCATTGAAAATACCCAATGACCGCCATCACCGTAAAAACGGCGTACAATGCCGCCGTCAGCCAAAGAGATTTTCCATAAAACATTCCGACATACAACACATCGGCAAGCGCCCACACAAGCCAGTTTTCGCAATATTTTTGTGCTTGCATCCAAATAGCGCACAGACTCATGCTTGTCAATAACGCATCCATTTCCGGCAGCGCCGCATCGGTAAAACGTTTCAGAAAGAGCGTCGTTGCGATTGCGGTAATTGCCGTTGCGACAAGTAGTATTGGCACAAAACGCATTGGAAGCCGTGTAATCATGCGCTCAGTACGCTTTTCGCCACCATAGAGCCATTCGTACCAGCCATAGCCGTTCATACCACAAAACACCAGTTGCAACGCCATGTCTGCGTATAATCGTTCTCGAAAAAAAACGCCGACGTATAGCAAAACACTCGCAATGCCCCACACCCAACACCACACGTTTCCTCGCACAGTGAGCCAAACCGAAATGAGTCCCGTCAGCGCTCCGATGGCTTCAATCCATGTCATGCGAAGAAGGAAATGTGAAGATTATTATGGAAGCTGCTGAATCTTTGATGTTTCTCTTGCAGCCTGTGGTTTAAGGAATGAATAAACTACACACTGGGTAAAGCATAAACCTGCAAAAGATGGCTCCTACAATTGTCTCAGAATGCTATTTTTCCTGAAGTTTGCGTTGTAATTCTTCAAGTTGTTGAGCCATTTCGGTAATCATTTTATCCTTTTCGTCAATCACTTTATCTTTCTCGTCAATCTTCTGCATCAGCTCCTTTTCCTTGTCCGCAAACACCGCGTTGACGGTTCGCCATGCTTCCTGTTCGGTTTCAATGCGTTTGCGCTCTTCAAGGTTTGTGCCGCTATGATGCAAAATATCGGTCAGAATTTTGACATCCTCGGTGTCGGTCGGATGAGAAAATTCTTTCGTGATTCGCTTATCATCCGCAAAGTTGTTCTGCTCAAATACGCTCAATAATTTGTCCAATCGGGTGTGATAATCGCCACTGATTCGGTCAACTTGGACAATGAAACTATCATGCGTCAGGCTCTCAACAAAATCCGATTTCTTTGTCAGAATCCTCTTATTGACCAAATCCTTGTAATTCCGTTCGACTTTCAAACAAGCCGTCTCAATCTCTGGTAGCGTGAAGCCAAGAATGTAAATCGTCGTTATCGGCAAGACAGTTTTTCGGTTCTTGATGGTATCCTCTTTTTTGTACTGTTCACCAAGATAATGGCGAAACCGCATTAAATCTATGTGATTTTTCGCCTTTTGAATTTCGATGAGAATTTTCTTGAACTCGCCTGTTTCGGTTTGAACTGTGGCTATAAAATCCAGCCTGAAGACCGCAAGACCAGCTAATTCGTCAGTGTAGGTAAACTCTTGCGGTTTTACCTCAATGGTTTCAATCTGCTGCTCCAAAAGTGTTCCGATGAAAAACTTCGCAACACGCTCGTTTTCCATCATCCGCTTGAAAACGGTGTCGTAAATTGGATTAGCGATGATCATTGGTCGTGAGGGGTCTTATGCGAGAAAGCAGGTACTTTCGTAAACAAAAGTATTCTGTGTACGCAGTAAAAAATGGTACAGCCAACAAAGTTACGAAATGCGCGGTAATTTTTTGTTGGAAAACTGTATTTTTTGCGGTATTCTTAACATCTTTTAACGCCGAACCGTTTTCACCAATTCACCTCTCACTCAGATTATATGCGGCTTTCAGAGTTTTACATTCCCCTTCCCGACACGAATTTACGCGCAGCACTCCAGGAAAAAATTGACCATAAAACCAAGCCCCCAGGCGCTCTTGGGCAATTAGAAACCCTTGCTCTGATGCTTGGTTTAGCACAAGGGAGCCTGTCGCCAAGCCTTATGAACCCGCATATCGTCGTCTTTGCTGGTGACCATGGCATCACGAATGAAGGCGTAAGTGCCTACCCACAAGCAGTCACGGCGCAGATGGTTCTGAATTTTTGTGCTGGCGGCGCTGCTATCAATGTTTTTGCACGGCAGAGCGGTATCACGTTGCGCGTTGTGGATGCTGGTGTTGCACACGATTTTCCTGCCGATTTAGCCATCACTCACGCAAAAATCGGCTACGGAACGGGAAATTTTTTGCGTACAAACGCTATGACTGAAACAGACTGCGAAGAAGCATTAAAGAGGGGTACAGCCATTGTTGGCGAAATTGCTGCGCAAGACTGTAATATTATCGGCTTTGGCGAAATGGGTATTGGCAATACAACATCGGCAGCCGCACTCATGCACATCATCACACAAAAGCCTCTTGAATACTGCGTTGGTGCAGGTACGGGGTTGGACGGCGCACAAATCCGCCACAAACGCTTGATTATCGCCGAAGCCATCGCCAAGCATAATGCCCTCGCATTCTCGCCATTGCAGACACTCACTACTTTTGGCGGGTACGAAATTGCCATGATCTGCGGTGCAATGCTCCAAGCTGCATCGCAGAAAATGATTATTCTTGTTGATGGCTTTATTGCTACGTCGGCGCTGCTTGTTGCATACACGCTGCACCCCGAAATTTTGCATTATTGCATTTTTTCGCATGAATCAAATGAAAACGGTCATGCCACAATGCACCGTTATCTTGGCGTGGAGCCACTTTTGCGGCTTGGTATGCGACTTGGCGAGGGAACAGGTGCTGCCTTGGCATATCCGCTCGTGCAAGCAGCCGTGGGCTTTTTGAACGACATGGCAACATTTGATTCGGCAAACGTTAGCGAGAAAATTTCTTCCTAAACACACGTATTCAAGCCACTTTCAACACAAACATTTCATGCTTGAGCTTCGCCTCTTTTTTACCGCGCTGATGTTTTTCACGCGAATTCCCTGCCCGTCGTGGGTTGACCACTCGGAAGAATATCTCAATAAATCGTCGCGGTACTTCCCCGTGATGGGTTGGATTGTGGGCAGTGGAGGCGCATTGGTGCTGTTTTCCACGAATTTCATTGTACCAACAACGATTGCCATTTTGCTTTCGATGATTGCAACTATTCTGCTGACAGGGGCGTTCCACGAAGACGGCTTTGCGGATATGTGCGATGGCTTCGGTGGCGGTTGGACGAAAGAGCGTATCTTGGCGATTATGCAAGACTCGCGGCTTGGTACGTTTGGTGCTTGCGGGTTGGCGCTGTTACTGGTGTTGAAATACTTGTGTTTGTCAGCGATTGCTGGCAATACGTCCGTTTTGACCGTGTGTCTCGTCATGCTTGCAGCGCACTCTGCAAGCCGTTTTACGGCTGTCACCTTTCTTGTCACCCACACTTACGCCCGCGAGGAAGGCGAAAGCAAGGCAAAACCTCTTGCAACCCGCATGAACGCAGGAGAACTAACGTTTGCGGCGTTTACGGGGCTTTTGCCGTTAGCGCTTTTATACACGACGTTGGGCTGGAAGGTGGCATTGCTGCTTGTTCCGCTCAT
>JAAFHM010000547.1 GCA_013298375.1 Ignavibacteria bacterium
CTTCCTGCCCACCGCCTGGCAAGCGGTAAAAGGCAACGGCAAGACGCTAGGAAATTTGGAGTGCGAATGAAATCCGCATACGCGAGAGGCGAGCGAAAGACGCACACGTCAGATGCGAACTGCGTTCGCACTCCTGTTAAACAATATTGGAAACGACCAAAAACCAATGAGCAAAAACCACAAAACCTTCCTTCTTATCCTCATTTTTGCGGCTCAAATAGGATATGGAAAATCTTTGAAAGATAGTATTGATGCTGCCTACGGAGCATCGCTGCCGTCTGATATACGCTTTTTTACTCTTCCCAATGGATTGCGCTGTTATTTGGCTCATAATGCCAAGCCGGAGCGCCGCGCCGAAATACGCTTGGTCATCAATGCCGGTTCATTACTGGAAGATGACGACCAACGAGGTTTAGCGCACGTTCTGGAGCATTTGGCGTTTAATGGCTCGAAACGTTTTCCCAAACAAGCGATTGTCAAGTATTTGGAAGAGCGCGGAATGGATTTTGGCGCACACACTAACGCCTACACCAGTGCGGACGAAACGCTGTATCAAATGCAAATTCCCACCGATAGCCTTTCGGTCTTTGCAACGGCACTCGACATTGTTGCCGATTGGTCTTCGGCTTTGACGCTTGATTCTGCCGCGATAGAAAAAGAGCGCAGTATTGTGATTGAAGAATGGCGAATGGGGTATTTAGGCTTGCAAGGGCGCATCAATCATGCCTTCACTTCTACATTCTACGGCAATTCCCGCTATCACCAACGCTTGCCCATTGGGACAAAATCATCGTTGGACACGTTCAAACATGAGGCATTACGGCGCTTTTACCGCGATTGGTATGTTCCGAAAAACATGGCTCTTGTCGTCGTTGGCGACATTCCCGTGGATTCGTTGGAGCGCTTTATTCGTGAGCGTTTATCAGAGATTCCAGCACGTGAAAGTGTGCGCATTGTTGCTCAAGAACGTGCTGCAATGCGGCTTTTGCCGACAAGCGCCGATTCGCTGCCCATTGTGAGCATTATTGCGGATAAAGAAATGCCGTCCATAATCTGCGAAACCCACTGGCGAAGTGCTGTGCAAAGCATCACCACGCAAGATCAGTATAAAAAAAGCCTCCTACGCGGACTCACCCTTGCACTCATCAACAACCGCTTTGCCGAACTGGCAACAGCAAGCACGAAGCCTCCTTTTCGGAGCGCATCGGTCACGTGGTCGGAACAGAGCCGTTTGCTCAGCAGCGCATCACTTTCACTCGAACCAAGCGAAGCGCTTTTTACCAGCTACGAAGCGGCACTCGTGGAATTACGACGCATCAACCGTGATGGCTTTCTCCCGTCAGAAATTGCCCGTGCCAAAGCCGGAACGCAAAAAAGTATGATGATGGCGTACAATGAACGGCGCAATATTCCTTCGTCTGTGCGTGTGGGAGCATTGGTGTCTCATGCTTTGACGGGTTCGCTCGTGATTGACCCCGAACAGCAGTATAAACGGGATAGCACCACCCTTGCGCAAAGCAGTCCCGATGAATTGCGCCAAATGGCAACGACGTTGTTTCCGATAGGAAGCCCGCAGCAACTCACCTTTATTGCCGTGTCGCCGCAAGACAGCAGCGGCATTACGCCCTCAAGCGTCCGCACCCTTCTGCACCGCGCCGATACCGCGCCAATACAGCCCTACCGAGAGGATAGTGTTCAAAAGCGGATTCTCAGCGTCATGCCGCCACGCGGCACCATTCTCCGCGAACGCTTTTACGCCCGTTCCGGCGTTACCGAATGGCGCTTGTCGAATGGGGTGCGGGTTTTGCTCAAACCAACACCCTTCACCAACGACCAAATCTTGATACAATCTGTTGCAGAGGGCGGGTTATCCCTTGCGCCACCGCAGGAGTATCTGGCAGCAAAAACAGCAATAGCCTTGCAAGCACCATCGGTGGCGGGTGTCGGCGCTCTTACGGCTACCGAGCTTGGCAGAGTTCTCACAGGCAAATCCGTTGCCGTCACGCCCTTTGCTGACCGATTGTATCACGGTATGACGGCGGTGTGCAGCCCGTCCGACATCGAAACAGCGCTCAAACTCTTCTACGCAGCCCACACTGCCCCGCGCTTCGATTCCGTGAGCAGCACAACGGCAAAACAGCGCGAATTGCAATCGTTCGGCAATCGCGCCAATGCTCCGCTTACTGTGATCCAAGACAGCATAAATGCTATACTGTACGATAATCACTACGCCGTGCGCACTCCAACGCGGACGGAAATTCAGGACTGGAATCATCAGCAGCATGGTTTTCCGTTTTTTCGACAACTCTTCGGTAATATGCGCGGCGGCACGGTTTCGATTGTTGGGTCGTTTGACATAAAAAGCATGAAAGCCCAGATATTACGGTACATTGGTGGTCTGCCGACAAAAATTTCTCCGTTGCGTTTTCGTGATATTGGTGCTTATCCGAAGCAAGTCACCGCCGCCGAGAAAACCATTCGCAAAGGCGCAGAGGCACAGGCTTATACGTTTATCGCTTCCACAACATTTCTGCCAGAATGGACGCTAAAATTTGACATCACGACGGATATTGTCCGTGAAATTGCCGATACAAAATTGCGCGAAACCTTACGCAATGACGCGGGTGGCGTGTATGCAAGCAATGTTGACGTTGACGTACAAACAAAACCACGCCCTTACGTTCAAACCAGCATCTCCTTCCCCTGCGAACCGCAACGCGTGGGCGAACTGGCAACCAGCACCGCCGCTCTGTGGGAACGCTTGCGGGCAGACGGCATTCAAGAGCGTGACGTGCAAGAAGCAAAAACGAAACTTCTCGCCGCCCGCCAAACCAGCATGAACGACAACAACAAATGGCTTGAACGGCTCCAATTCTGGACGCGGCAGGGCGATTCGCCGGAGCGTATTTTTGAGTATGTGCCAACGCTCGAAGCGATCAATCGTGAGGATGTGCGCCGTGCGTTTCATCTCCTTTTCGGCACGACCAATAGGGCGCGTTTTGTGCTTTTGCCAGAAAAATTGTAGCCCTTATCAGTAACTGCTCAGGTACCGGGCGAGTGTCTGCCTTCTTGGGCAGGCTCTCGCTCCCACGCCATGAGCGAGGGATCCTCGTTCAAAGCAGCGAGACCCTCGCATACGGCCGGTTCCCCGCAAAAATCGTTGACATTCGCAAAAAAATACTTTTGCTCAAAATACCCGCCTCACCGCTTCATTACTCAATTCCTCCATTTTTTTATCTGTTGCAACGCTTATTGTAACGGGAAAAACGTGACAACCGACACTAGCGCTGCCGGGCAAAATATCGTATTTTTGCATTGCGTTGGTTCTCTCTTTTGTGCCAAACGATAATGTTTGTTCAACCGTTTTCTCCTTTGACGATGACCGAAAAACTCCGCCAAGAACTCACCGTACCGATGATGCTGCGCGGTATGGAAGAGTTATTTCAACAACAAATGTTGCAAAATATTGCAGGACAG
>JAAFHM010000024.1 GCA_013298375.1 Ignavibacteria bacterium
TACCAACCGAATGACGGCTTCTTCGCCTTCATGGTAGATACGCGATATGTCGCTGCGGCTTAGACGGGGCATGATTCTAGCTATGAAATTTTCGTTCCATTTTTTTTAGACCTGACCAGTTACGTTAAATGTACAATACGAAATGGAAGCGGAGAAAATATGAGTTCAGAGAAAACTTTAAGTGTATTGCCTGAGATTCACGGGCAGTGTGGGAGGAATATGTGATGGAAAGTTATCTTGAAGAAATCCACAACGTTATCAGTCGTATTCCGCGCTCAATCGTGGATATTTCTATTCCCAAAGAGCGGGGCAAAGCACCAACTCAAGCCTTTTCTGAGTTTCTCACAAACCGAGAACAAGGCGATTGGGCAGAACGCCTTATTGTTTCAGCCGTCAATCAACACTCGGAAGAGTTTGTTGCGGTGCAGTATGGCAAATCTGATGAACGCATTGCGGGCGAAACTGGTTTTGAAGTATTTTATGAGGAGTATCAAGATGAGTTAGAAACGATTGGCAAACGCCCAGACTTACTCCTTTTTCGTAAAGCGGATTATCAAGAAGACTGGCAATACAACATTAGCCGATACTCGCGTGAAGTGCTGGATAGCATTGTGCCCAAGGCAGTAGTTGGCATTGAAATTCGCTCTAGTTCGTTTCTGTTAGAAAAATATAATGCGGAAATTCGCCGTAAGCAGCAACAATACACGGCGACAGTGTTTCATCTTCGGGATACCTTACTGCAAGATTTTAGTAATGCGTTGAGTGAAGAGTGGAATACGCTTTTGCGAGGTATATCCGCAAGTAATGTCGATATTGTGAGTTTTCGCGTACCTTCGTGGAAGGCAAATCCGCGGCTGGCAGAGGCAAGTAGGTTATTAGCGGAAATGAAATCTGCGATGAAAGGTCTGCAAAAGCGAGATTTTTTGAGCTTTACTCCAAAAGTTGAAGATGTCAAAGTTGTTCTGAAATGGATTGAAACCTACAATATTCCACACATTTACTTGCAGGTGTTTTTTGATAAAGTTTATGGGATTTCATTCCGTTCTATCGTAGAAATCATCGCCAATCCCGACAACGAAGAAACAAAGTTTTTTGCCGAAGGTGATGTAAAAAATCAAAATAAAATCGTCCTAAAAATTAGTGTCAAAGAAGGCATAGAAGTGGCTCATCGTGTGGATATGCCGCATCACGCCAGCAAAATGAAAGAACTTGATCGGGGACGTTTACTATTTCACGTTGTATTTGATGGCGGCAAAGCATATTTGAATCCCGATGCAATCTCGCAGTTGATAGAAACGAGGTTCGCATGATTGCCACCACTGTTAAACCTGATTTTCAGCGTGCAGAAGAAGAATATTTTGCAAAAACAAGCCTAGAACACCGCAAGAAATATGCACAATTTTTTACGCCCCTCAGCATTGCGACCTGTATGGCAAATTGGGTCATCTCCGATAAGCAAGGAACAATGAGGCTTCTTGACCCCGCTTTCGGATTGGGACATCTAGTAGCTTCGATGGATGCTAACAGACTTGCAAATATAGAGATTGTCGGTTATGAACTTGATACTCACGCCTATACGGAGGCTTATCGCCTCTGGAATGGTTATTCGTCAATTACCTTACAGAATAAAGATTTTTTAGCGTATCCACCTGAACGCCTCTTTGATGCTATTCTCTGCAATCCTCCATACCTAAAATTTCACGATTACGATAACGCTTCGGCAATTGCAAAAATAAACGCTACACTGGGGACGACCTTAAACGGATTCACCAATATTCACTCCTTGTTTATTCTTCAAGCCTTATCATGCCTAAAAAAAGGGGGAAGGGCAGCATTTGTCGTGCCTTCAGAGTTTCTCAACAGTGATTATGGTGTTCATGTAAAAGAGGCACTTCTCAAAACAGGTATGCTACGGTATGTGATGATCATTGATTTTTCAGCAAATGTTTTCAAAGATGCTCTGACAACCTCATGTATTCTGCTTTTTGCCAATGATGAGCATAAAAGTCGTGTGGAATTTCTAACCGCTCATTCGGAAAATACTCTTTTTACACTACAAGAAACTGTTCAAATATACCCGAAAATGAACGGGACAAGTCAAGCCGTTTTCGATATAATGCCAACGGTAAAGTGGCGCAGATACTATCAAGAACGCGCATCGGAGCAGTATCGCAATCTCGTTCCACTTCGTCAATATGGTAAGGTTTCACGTGGGATTGCAACGGGAGATAATACGTTTTTTACGTTTAACCGCGCAAGGCAGCAGGAGTGGCAAATACCCGATGAATACTTGCTTCCCTGCCTCACCAAAGCCGCACAATGTGGCAACATTGTTTACACAAACGCCCACCACTCGCGCAATCTCGAAGCAAACGAACCTGTTATGCTTCTCAATGCCGAAATTGGCGATAACGAAGCAGTGAAGCGGTACTTGAAGCATGGCGAAGAGCAAGGAACGCACAAACGTTTCCTTACGAAAAGCCGTACTCCTTGGTATGCGCTGGAACGTCGTGCGCCTGCACCAATCCTCGTAACGGTTTTTAATCGCAATGGCTTGCGTTTTGTATGGAACGAGGCAAATGTCTATAATTTGACCGCTTACCACTGCTTTTATCCCAATCTTTTTGCACAAGGCAAAGAGAAACTCTTATTTGCCTATCTCATCACGGATGTTGCAAAAGAAATCTTCCGCGATAATCGCCGCGAATATGGCGATGGCTTGGAAAAATTCGAGCCGAATGACTTGAATTCCTCTTTGGTACTTGATTTGTCGGTGATTGATTCGGATGTACAAAAAAATATTGATGAGCATATTTCTCATATACTGTTTCAATATTCTGCCGAACATAAAGCAGTAGAGGCGTTGCAGACACTTAACGAAATATTTACGTTTCTGCTTGTACAATGATAAACCAATCTCCCAAGCCGCTTGGCGCAATCTTCACCCCAATCAAATGGGCAAAATGGACATTGCAAAGAACGGGTGTATTTCAGACATATCCATATACCGAAATCTTCGCCTCAAAACTACAACACCCGTATCATCGGCTCTGTATCTTGCACCGCAGTATCTCCTTTGTAATAAACACGCTCCAGAAAAAGTCCACTCGGCGGGGCGGTAAATTGCGCCGGAATACCGGAGGCGCTCTCGAAAAATTCGTGAATTGCGCTTAATTCCATCTTTCCGCGACCAACTTCAGTAATCACGCCAACCATCTGCCGTACCATTTTCCAGAGAAAGTGCGAGCCGCGAACCCGCACCACAATTAAACTGCCAGATTCCTCAATGCTGAATGTTTCAATATTGGTTGTTGTGGATTTTTCATCGGGGTCATCGGCGGTGAAGGAGCGGAAATCGCGCTTTCCCGTGAAAATTGCGGCTGCGGAGCGCATTTTTTCTATCTCTAATGTATCTTTCACCCACCAAACAAAGCGTTTGGCAAAAGCACTCCTGCGGCGCGAAATCTGATAAAGATATTGTCGCGAAAGCGCATCGTACCGTGCATGGAAGTTGTTATGCGCTTTGTCAATCCGCAAAATATTAATGTCGGCGGGAAGTTCATCATTTATTTTCATGCGGAGAATCTGTGGGGCAAGTTGCGTCCGCACTTCCAAGTGTGCAACCTGTCCAAGCGCATGAACACCAGCATCGGTGCGCCCTGAGCCATAGACCTCGAAATCCCGTGATTTCGTCACGACTTCCACAGCTTTGATAATATCGCCCTGCACTGTGCGGGCATTGTTCTGAACTTGCCAGCCGCTATAGCGTGTTCCTTCGTATTCGAGTGTCATTTTGAATCGCGCCATTATTGCCCTTTTTTGCGTGTTGGCAGCGTGTAGGTCGCGCCGGAAGGTAAAATATGTACTCGAATATCGTTTGCCGATAGGTTACCGTTTTTATCGGTGCGGATATTGCCAGCTTTGCGGGCATCGAAGACTTGAACGGTTGCCTCGCCCAGAACTTCAAACGTATTATTGGGCTTGACAATCACACATGTTGCCTCGTCAATGCCAACACCAATAAGGTCGGGATGCTCCAAAACCATCGTCAGTAGGCGGTTTTGGCGCTTACGCTTGACAAAATGCTGGTCAATAATTGCCGTGCGCACAAAACCGAACCCATCGGCAGTAGCGATATTACCTTTGCGCACCATACCGTAGGCATTGGCGGTATCTTTATTGAGCAGTTCGTCGCCCGTGAGCATGATGTTGCTCTGCACAGCCGCTCCAGCACTCGTGCCGGAGAGGACGCCACCATTACGATAAACATTCCAAATACCTTCTAAAAACTTCGTACCGCGCAAGGCTGCCATGAGCCTGGTTTGGTCACCACCAGAGAAAAATACTCCTGTGGCAGCTTTGATTTTTGCGAGATTGGAATCCGCATCGGCACTGGTGGAATCGCATATCACATAGTCAACGTTGGGTGCGCCGAATTTTAGGAACTGCTCGCGCTGTGCCTTGGCGGTTTCTACCATATCTCCGCTTGCCATCGGCAAAATGATAATACGAGATTTATTGCCGCCTGCAAGTGCAATAATTTTTTTCATAATGGCTTCGGGGCGTGGTCCACCACCAATAATGACCAGATGCCCTTTGGGAGAGGGCGCTTGGGCAAAAGCGTGGCAGACGGAAACAGCAAGGAACGCGAGAGTTTGGATAAAGCGCATATCAACAACAAGTAAACGTCGTGGTACAAAACCTGAAATTATTCTGCAAATGAGCCTGATTCGACGGCGACGGCATTAGGTTCAATTTCTACATATTGAGAGAAATGTGGTTGATAATGATAATCAGCGTCACCGATACTTACGCTCTCAATGCGGCGCATTGCGGCATCACTCATGATGGTGCGCATTTTTTGAAGGACTATTTTGATAGCATCAAAGCAGGAAACTTCTTCAAGCCAAGGAGCATACACCTCAAAGACATAATCAGTGTAATAATATTCCGCATCATTTGGCACAAGACGCGCCCAATCAAGCGGCTTACCTACTTCAGCAAATGCGGCTAGTACTTGTTCAAGTTCTTTTACCAATGTTTCTGTATCCATTGTAATAGTCCTGTTTTCTGTGGATTAGAAATAGCATTCAATAATGCTTGTGTGTCTTGTTGTGATTTGTTGCCAATGACTTCATACCGTAATTGCTCCGACCAAACGTTTTGAATAAGCGACCAATGATCTTCCAAGTCGGGCAATCTACGTTTGTCGTCTTCAAATATACGCCGTAGCCCTGATAATATCAGCAAATCTTTTAGATTATGGATTTTGAAATCCTTAAATGTCGCTTGCTCAAAAAAATCTTCTTCCCCCAAAACCTTGCAAATACGAGCCTTGAACGCCATCTCAACACTATATCCCGCCAAATAATAAGCGCCTTGGTAGTGGTTGCTGTCAAGTAAAATAACAGCTTCATCATAGCGATTTTGAGCAATAATTTTGAGCGCCGTATATGTTAAGACTGGCTTGGAGGGCTTGGGGATAGCCATTGGCTTCGGGGATTTTTTCTTTTCCAACGCCGCCAATCGTTTCTCTAAAGCATTCACGTCGCGCACAAGATTCTCTACAAAATCTGTGATACCCTGCTGTCCCGATTGGTACAATCGCTCAATATCTTCTCTTGTTATCGTTGATGTTTTCATAGTTTTAGCGTTATTTTTTACGCAAACATCTTCTGCACTTTCCTCAAACCCCGCACCAATGCGTCAATTTCCTCTTTGGTGTTGTAAAAGGCAAACGAAGCTCGGCAGGTCGCCGGAACGCCAAAGCGCTTCATCAAGGGCTGTGTGCAATGATGCCCCGTGCGAATAGCAATTCCTTCGTTATCAAGGATTGTTCCTACGTCGTGCGGGTGAACGTCGCCATTTGCCGAAGAAAGCATAAAAGAAATAACGCTTGTTTTATGTGCCGCCGTGCCGATAATGCGCAGCCCATCAATTCCCAGAAGCGCCGTTGTGCCATAGTGGAGCAGTTCTTGTTCATACTCCGCAACAGCACCCAAATCAATACCGCGCAAGTATTCCAGTGCCGAGCCAAGCCCGATAATACCTTCGATATGGGGAGTTCCGGCTTCAAATTTGAACGGAATATCATTGTAGGTGGTTTTCTCAAAACTCACCGAGCTAATCATTGCCCCACCACCGTGATACGGCGGCATAGCTTCTAAAAGCGACGCTTTTCCATACAGAACACCAATACCAGTCGGCGCAAAAACCTTATGCCCCGAAAAGACGTAGAAATCCGCATCCAACGCTTGCACGTCCACCGCCTCGTGCGGAACCGCCTGTGCACCGTCCACCAGTACAATAGCGCCGCGCTCGTGGGCGAGGTCAATGATGCGTTTGATGGGGTTGACCGTCCCAAGTGTGTTGGAGATATGCGTAATAGCGACGATTTTTGTGCGGTCAGAAAGAAAATGTTCGTATTCATCCATCATCAATTCGCCCGCATCATTAATGGGAATCACCCGCAATTCCGTTTCTTTGCGGGCGCAGAGCATTTGCCACGGGACAATATTGGAATGATGTTCCATAGCGGAAATCACGATTTCATCACCTTTGCGGAGGTTTTCTCCAAAGGACGACGCGACAAGGTTGATAGCTTCGGTCGTACCGCGCACAAAAATAATTTCGCGGTCTTCCGAAGCATTGATAAATGCTTGCACCGTGCGCCGTGCGGCTTCGAGAGCGTTTGTGGCTTGCTGACTCAAAAAATGGTTGCCTCGGTGAACATTGCTGTTCATTGCGCGGTAGTAATGGTCAATGGTTTCAATGACTTGACGTGGCTTTTGCGAGGTATTGGCGTTGTCTAAGTACGCAAGCGGTTTTCCGTGAACACGCTCGGCAAGAATAGGAAAATCTGCACGAAGCGTTTTAACGTCAAAATCAAGTGTTGATGCGGTTGTCATGGTAGAGTAGTGGTGGTGAAGGGAGAAAAGTCAAGGCAATGTTTCTACAAAATATCAAGAGCATACCGCACACCTAAGCCAACCGAAATCGGCTGAACATTCAATGTTCGCAAGCCGGCAAGCGGGTCTTTGCCGACAATACCAAAGTTATCGGGTATGCGCGTTAAAGGCAGCATTCTTACGAGTTGTGTCATTGCCAAACTACCTTGAAGATAGACCGACAATCTTCCATCACCGAGGGGAATCGTAATAATGCCAATCTCCGTGCCGAGTTCCATAAAGGTCTGCAAGCGGTCTTGCGGCAAGGTGTACTGGCGAAGAGTACCATCGGATGCCGCAACGTCGGTCTCGGTATTGAACACGTCAACCGTCGCATCATACCTCATGTTGAGTGGGAGATTACTGCGAAAAAACAGTCCAAATTCCGGGAGAATATTGAGAAAGCGATAAAACCGTAAGCCTAATTTGCCAGACAAGCACAATGCCTGAGTATTCATCGCGAACTCATTCGTTGTTCGCCCCGAAAAAGGGTCGAACGAAAGGCTGCGGACGGCAAAATTCCCGACACCAAGACTTGCAATAACGAAGGCATCTTTTTTAGCGTTAATGGCGTATGAGCCTTCAATGCCAATATCTGGCAAGGTTGCAAAAGCAAAGTCCCCACGCGAAAGCGCCGTAAAAGAAGCATTCCAGCCTCCTCGTCCCATCACGTATCCTCCAAGGCTCATCGTGCCTTGTGAGAAGATTGGTTGGCAAAAGAATGTACTAGCAAGGGCAAAGCACACAAGGAATAAGCGGTATTGAGTATGGTCGCGGTTCATCATAACACCTCGTTGAAAAAAAAGCAAACGCGGGGTTTGCGGGAAAGAAGGCTGCTACTTTAGGTCGTCAAACTCAAGATACAAGGTTTTATCAACTTTTAAGAGCATTTTTCTTCCCTCTACGGTATTTTCAGTGCGAAAGTTTCCTTTTTTGAGAGGGAGATTCTGCTGGGGAAGATTGCATAGCATATAAGGGTTTGCTTTGAGAGCATTCGCATCAAGCGGCGTATTTGCCAGCCGGAGAATATGGTCAAAATCCGGCTTCGCTGCAATAGCGTGTGCGGCATACTGCTGAAGAATGTCGCCAAAAACGAGATACTGTGCGGTTTGCGGGCGCTGACGGCTTGGGTCGAATTTTTGCTGATGCAGGATGCGCTTGAACGTAACGGTGACCTTTTCGGTTATCGGCTTGCCGCCCCGCTCAAAATGTCCGCAATACAGTTGCGCCTTGAATGGACGAGGATTTGCAAGCATCTCCGGCAAGACAAACACCTCTGGAACAAGCGTATAAACGGTTTCCTTGGGCTTGGCTTTGAGGCTTTTTTGATACGCCGTCTGCGCCTCTTCCGGCAAGGCAATTTCGGCAAGAATCTGGTAATCATGCGGCGTATGGAACATCGGCAAGTGCGACACATAGACGGCAGGAGATTTTGTGCCGCCAAACAGCATCATTCCATGAACCGACGGTTTATCGGGCGCTCCAGAGCCAGAGTGCTGGGCAAAAGCCACCGATGCCAGACACAATATGATGACACTAAAACAGGTTGTGAGGCGCATCAATGCTCCTTCTTCAAATGTTTGATAAAAAAACGAGGCAAAATACCCCTTCAATCCAAGCCTTGCGAATGCGTTCGCATTTCTGTTCGGCGGAAGCTACTTTATGGTCGTATGACCATCGTTCCCTGTGCTTTTTCGCCATCACTTGTTTCTACGCGATAGACGTACACTCCGCTTGGAATATTGCTTGTCGGCATGACGAAAAACTGCTCTCCTGCGGTCATATCGGCTTCCAGAGGGCGCGTCACAGCTTGTCCCAACGCATTCCAAAGGGTAATCGTGATTCGCGTACTACGCGGCAAAAACATTGGAATCGTCACGTCCACACGGGATGCGGGATTGGGAAAACTTTGCCCAACCGTCAGGCGCGGTGTGGCAATGTCGTATCGCCGCGTTTGCGTGGGCAGATAGCTAGAAAACAAGCCCCGACCATGCGTTGCAACAGCCACAAAGCCGTCACCGGGGCGCACGTCAATCATTCGTACATCCGCCATACCCACTGTGGAAGCGCCTTCCCGCACCCAACGAGTATTCGCGCCGTTCAGGCGCTCCGTTGAAAAAAGCCCGCTTGATGTTCCAGCGAAATACCACACTTTGCCGCCCACGTAGGCAATCCGAACCCATGCCACCGATGGACCACCGCCCACGCCATTCATGGTTTCTTCAAGATTTCCACCCACCGCCGACCACGATTTACCGCCATCAGTCGTAGAAAAAATACTCTGTACGTTGTAGTTAGAAAATACCGCAATCGCCCAATCTGCATTCGTCGGGTCAACGGCAACACAAGAAGTGAAGGCGTTTGCGGGAAAGCTACCCGAAATATTCCGCAATGAACGGTTTGCGTCGTTGGCATTGTCCATCCGATAAACCCGTCCACGCGATGTGCCGACATACACCACATTTGCCGGACGCTGTGAAAAAGTAAGGCTTGTGATGCGCTCGTCTGCCGCAACCATAGCCAGACTCGACCATCCGGTTTGTAACTGTGTGGGATTGGTGAGCGTGACGTTGCTATTGCGCCAAAGTGACGTGCCGCCAGCAAGGTACATGGTGGCTTGGTTGTTGGGATCAAGAACGTAGGGATTATCAAGAAAGAATCGCTGAAACGATCCGGCAGAAGGGCTTATTGCCAGAGGATTGACGCGCCTTCCGCGACTATTCAATTCAAAACGGTTGATATTAGCAAATTGCGAAGAAGCGTAGTAATAGCGCCCACTATCGGCAATCGCACAATGCACACCGTCGCCCAAATTGATGAGCCTGCCGGAAGCATCGGTGCGACTGACCATGCGCGTACCGTTATCTTGCAGACCGCCAATAATCGTTTCATCGCCTTCGGTGGCGTGGTCAATGGCAAGCGTGTAGAACTGCGTGGTCACGTAATTTCCGCTTCGAGCGGTATAGCGTACAGGCGCTACGGTGCAGTTTTCGGTGCGAAAAATACCGCCGTCATTGGCAACATACATCACGTTTGGGTTAGAAGGCAAAAAGACAAAATCGTGGTGATCCGCCCAAGACTGCGTTGGGGGCGTGGGAATATCGGTCTCAGTGGCATAAGCGCTAATACGCGAGGTTGTTTCTCGATAACGAAAATTGTACGGATTACTATACGCAAAAACACCGCCTGCAACAACAAACAATGGGTCGTCAGGCTTGACTTTCAGCGCCATGCAATAGCCTGTTTGAGAAACAAAATCCGATGGGAAGGTTGAAGTGTAATCCGTCCATGCACCGCCGCCTTTTGAACCATCGCCGGAACGATAGGTATAGAGCAGCAGACCTGTTTTGATGCCGCTTTGAACTGTTTGAGCGCGAACATCACGCAAAACATAGAGCATATTGTCGTCGCTGGGAACAACAGCAAGAATCATGCGAAAAACCTGCGCACTGGAAGGCAGCACCGACGACAAGGCGATATTCGACGCACCCGGCGAAATATTTGCCCACACCGTACCATTAGTCGAGCGCCAAACGCCGCTTTGCAAGGCAACTCTGCCCAGTTGCAGCGTGAAGTCTGTTTCGCTCAATGCCGCATAAACAGTGCCTCCCGGGGTAACGGCAACATCGGTGTAAAAAGCAAAATTGCTTGATGATTCGCCCTTCGCACCCAAGACCGCAGCCCACGATTCGCCGCCATCTTCGGAGCGCATAATATTCCCATTGACGGCAGCATAGACCACGTCTTGGTTTGTTTTGGTTGGGTCGAGCGCAAGGCGCATGACCACGCTCCACGGCGAAGCATATTGCGCCGAGCGGGTTAGGAGATTTGGTAGCGTTGACGGCAGTGAACGCCATGTTTTCCCGCCGTCCACGGATTTATAGATTCCCGTTCCGTAAAATGCCGTATAAAGTTCGCCCGTACCGAGATACCAAACATTGCGTTTGCCGGGGCGCGTGTCTTGGACGATACAGGAAATATTTTCTGCGCCATCGGGCAGTGAAAGTTGTTGCCATGACTCGCCCGCATTCTCGCTCCGCCATAAACCGCCTGTCACACCACCAGCAAACATCACGCTTTCATTGCCGACATCAATCGCCAAGGCGCGTGTGCGTCCGCCTGTTCCCGTCGGTCCGCGACTTGTCCAATCAAATGACTGAAGGCGGCTGCCGCCCTTTGCACCGCGCCCGTCCTGCTCTCGCGTGGGCAGAGCGCGAACAAATGCCTGTTCCCTGATATGCGCATCGGGCGGAATCCAGCCTGTTTGCGGGTCGGCGAGGCGGTCGCGGTCATATTTTTGACGCTCCGATATGCTTTCCTTTTCATCCCAGCCTTCGCTGTAAGGCGATTCAGATTCAGATTCAGATTCCGAATTTGCCGATGTTGCAGAGATATGTTTGTTATTGTCGTTGTCAGCCACAATGCTTGATGGTAAGCGCTCTGGGGACATATTTCTTTCAAGATGTTGATGCAATAAAGCTCCGCCGCAGAAAAAGGCGCTCACAACGGAGCAGAGAACAAGCAGGTATCGCATAGAACGTTGACCTTAAGGTAGATAATGGAAATACATGGGATAGGAATAGACGCACTTGCCGATAGCAATACTAAGAAATTTTTGCCAACACACCAAATATTCTTCCGTGCTTATCGTGAACGATTCGTCCACGCTTCCGAAATCACCTCGTATTCCGCAGACCGCTTGAAATGGAGTTTTATTGCGGCTTATTCGTTGCACTAAAGCGCTCAGACCAGTATTCGTAAGCTTTCCAGCCGACATACTCATAGCCATACTTTTTGATAAAACGCTCTATTCGCTCAAATGGTGTTCCGTCCTTGACAAAATCTCGTATTTCTTCTGATAAGTCGGTTAAAATCTTTGTATCCATCTGAGCAAAAATTTTTTCGATAGTGATGCGCCCAATCTCCGTTTTGTGCTGATATTCACAGGAAAAAGCATCAAACTCTAAATGCTCATCAGGATTGTCATAGCTTGGATCAATGATTCTATCTGCTGTTGCTTGGTGAACGGCATAGTTTTCATCAAAAATAAAGTCCGGTGGCGGCTCTGCGTCAGGGCTATAAAGCACGGCATCAATAATCCGCTTACCTTCAAGAGACGGCGGGCAAAATGTCTTCTTTCGTCGCATATTACACGCTTCACACGAGGGCAAGTAATTGAGCCATGCGTAGGTAATTTCGGTAAAGGGCTTTTTCGGAAAGAAATGCTCAACGTGCATTGTGCTATCGGTTATCGGAGCGCCGCAGTATGCACAATGCTTGTTGCTCATGGTCAGAAGCCGCTCCCGTACAGGTTTTTTGCCTGTGGCGTTCTTTTCATTCCAATGGTCTGGAATGCTTTTCTCAGGGGATAATGCTGCATAAAATTCGCGCAACTTCTCTTGATTCTCAGGCTTGGAGTTGTCCCATTCAGGCGGCGGCGCAAGGCGCTCAAGTTTTTTCATTCGACTAACTCCTTCAATGCGGCGGCGGAACGGCGGCGCGGGTCGGATTCTGCTAAATCTTGCAATAAATCGTCGTAGAGCGCTTCAATGCTGACTTTCAAATCTTGCGACGGCGTTTTTTGGTACTCTTTCACTTTGCCGCTAAAATTACGCAACGTTTTCCCGACATCGCTGGCACTACCGTTGCGCACAGAGTCAATATCCACGTGGAAAGCCGTTTCCAGCATATCTGCCAGATACCAACCACGCGGATTGCCCAATTTCTTCGCATTGACAATGCCGGATTCTTCGTTTCGCACGAGTTCATATGCTTCGTCACGCTCAGTGCTGGCAACGATAAGAGGCGAATGTGTCGCAATGTAAAACGTTGTTTTCGGAAACGACTTTTTCAGCAATGGAATGATGCGGGATTGCCACTCGGCGTGGAGGTGCGATTCTATCTCGTCTATGAAGACAATGCCTTCGACTTGGCTTAAATCGCCATCACCATTGATCCATGCGCTGTAGCTGGAAATAATCTCTTGAAAAAGGCGTAAAATCGAAGAATAACCTGTGGAGAGTGTTTCAATAGGTGTACCACCTAGCATGACTTGACCATCACGGGCATTATACCAAACTTTTGCCTCCTCAATCGTCGCTTCTGATTCAAAATTTGCCTGAGAGTTTTGTGAGTTTTTTTTGCTGATAATATCCCATGAAGGCTCAATTTTTTTAAGAAGATGCAAAAGAGTTATTACTTCACTTTCTAATGCTTCAGCATTGGAAGCATTTATCATTGTTCTTTGCACAAGCCAAAGTACAACATCCATGCTACTTGTCTCTTTCCCATTGATGCTATTGAGCGATTTTTCTAGCACATCAGTAAAGCGCTTTTCGCCGCTACCGATTAATAAATCCTTTGCGGGGGTCTTATCGTAGTCTAACGGAGCTAAATATCCTCGTCCTTTGGCGCTAATAAATAAAAACGGTTTACTGCAACGAAATTCATTTAACGCGGTTTCTCGTTTAACAAACTGCTCAAGCCGAAACTGACCACCTCCGAAGTGGTACAAAGGAACATGATTGACAGCAATGCGGCGAGGGAAGGAAACCGTTAAATGAGAAAGCCTTTCAGAAGTTGCTTGCAACATAAATTTAGCTGAATGTGCTACACTTTGGTGGTATGCTTGAAATATGGAATGCGCATACAACACCGATTTTGCCAGTGCTTCCAGCATTTTCGTTTTGCCCACACCATTTTTCCCGATAAAGCAATAAACCCGCTTATCCGGCTCAAGCGAAATGTCAAAATTGAGGTTCGGAACAACCTCATCAAAACTAAATTGGTGTATCATGGTTCAAAAAAATATCGTTGGAAAATATCGTACAATCGTGTGGAGAAGAGCATCACCCCGTATTCCGCAGCCCGCTTGAAATGGCGTTTATCGTCATAAAAAGCTGCATCAGCGATGCGTCTGCTTCTGTGGTATTACCTTTGGTTTGTTCGTCGCGCCACTGCCGCAAGAGTGCCACTTGCTGGCTGTGGAGCGGCACAAGTGCTTGGTCGCGGAGGTGCAGGGAAATATGCAGTTTCGGGCGGCGCTCCTCGAATTTCCCGCCCAGAAGTATCGTCAGCATCGTGCGTGTGCGGGCGTATTCGGAGAGAATCATCGTGTAGAAGCGGTCTCGGATACCGTCGTCTTCCACGAGCGCAGCGTACATCCGCATTACGTCGGTATTGACGGAGGCTAAACCCGTTTCGACATTGCCAAGCACGTACTGAAGCAGTTCCCACGTCGGAATCCGTGCGCGAACCCGCTCAAAATCATTAGGGCGCTCAGTCATCAGCATTTCAAAGGTGCTTCCCACGCCGTACCAACTCGGCAGATAATACCGCGATTGATTCCACGCAAAAACCCAGGGAATCGCCCGCAAATCCGCGAGTGTGCGCTTGCCGGAGCGCCGCGAAGGACGAGAACCGATGCGGTTTTGCTCAAGCGCGTCAATAGGCGTTGCCTGCCCGTAGAAGGTCATAAAATCGGGTGCATGAATGAGTCCTTCATAGACGCGGCGGCTGTACGCAGCGAAATCGCCCATGTAGGGGTCGTATTCATGCGGTTTTTTGAGGTTGTGTGCATTGCGGAGCGTGGCATTGGTTACTCCGGCAAGCATGAGTTCGAGGTTGTATGCGGCTGTTGGGATGTTTGAGTATTTTTGTGCAATCGTTTCGCCCTGCTCGGTCATGCGGAAATTTCCCGTTAAAGCCAGTGGGGGCGAGGCTTCCAGAAAACTATTCATCGGACCCGCACCACGACTAACTGTTCCGCCGCGCCCGTGAAAGAATCGCACATCCACGCCTTTTTCGCCCACAACCCGCGCTATTGCTTGTTGCGCTTGGTATAAATTCCACTGACTTGCCAAAATTCCGCCGTCTTTGTTGCTGTCGCTGTAACCGACCATCACCTGCTGTACGGCTCGAAGCGGCTTGTGGACTTGTGTTGGCTCGTTTTTTTGTGCTTCCAAACTCCGCACCGTCATTGGGTGTTCTAAGAATGTTTTCAGGATGTTTGCGCCGTTGTTCAAATCGTCAATTGTCTCCAAAAGCGGCACGACGGGCAGGCGACAAACCAAGCCTTTATCAGTGTTATACGCCAAGCCGCTTTCCCGTGCCAGCAAATAGACCACAAGCAAATCCGACACATTCCGCGTCATGCTGACGATAAGCGATCCTGCGCCCGCAACGCCATATTTCTCGCAGTATTCGCGCACGACGTGGTATGAGTCCAGCACCGCATCTGCTTCTTTGCCAATCCGTGCGCCGGAAAGCGCGAAAGGACGCGGCGATTCGAGTTCTTTAAGCAAAAAAGCGCAGCGTTTCTCTTCTGACCAGTTCGGGAAATTCGCACCGTCCTCCACGCCACTGCTGGCGAGGAGTTGTGCGACGGCGTTGTCGTGGAAGGTCGAATTTTGGCGAATATCCAGCACGGCAAGGTGAAAACCGAAGGTCTGTACGGCACGGAGCGCCTGCTGAACATCATTCTCCACAAGCCGCATTGCGCCTACTTCTTCCAGCGATGACATGAGCAAGCGAATATCCGCTTCCAGTTCGGAAGCAAGACGGTATGCGCCTTCGTGGTCATTCAGTTGCGTGGCGTGATCGCGCTGCACATCCACCGGGAACCGCGCCATGACGAGGTTGAGGAACTGCCTCCACGGTTCATTTTGGTTGCGTCCGGCAGCAATTTTTCCGCGCTCGCCCAAAATCTGCGTATATTCTTCGATTTTATCCAGAAGTGCCTTGGAAGGCTCATACATCCTACCTGAAATGCTCAGTTTAACGGTCAAATCCAGCATTCGCCGCCGAAGAACAATCAACCCGCGCAAACGCAAGTCCTGAAGCGTTGTACGGGTGATTTCGGCGGTAACAAACGGGTGTCCGTCGCGGTCGCCTCCTACCCACGTTCCGAAGGAAAGGCGCGGTACGGCATCGTGAACATTCAGCAAGCCTGCATCCAAGCCGCTTTCACGCCAAATTTCCTGAAGCCGAGAATCAATAATGGGGAGCGTTTCAGGGAAAATATTGGTCAGATAATGGAGCATATTGCGGTGTTCCGAGCCGACATCGGGCTTTTCGAGGAAAATATCGCCCGTGCGCCAGAGCCGCTCCAATGCGGCTTTCACGTCGCGGCGAATCATCTCGCGCTCAAAGGGAGTCCACATCTGATTTTCGCGCTTGACGAGCAGCAAATAGAGTTCGCGGTAGTGTTCCAGCACGGTTGCGCGTTTTGCTTCGGTCGGATGCGCTGTCAGCACAGGTTCTATGCGGATATTCGGTAACGCGGCGGCGATTTCTTCTGCGGAAATTCCGTCTTTGAGCAGCCCCTTCAAAACGCCGCTCCACAGCCCGCGCCCTGTTCCCACGCCCTTTTCAGTCTCCTGACGGCGACGATACTGCACGGCGATATTTTCTTCAATCATGTTCAGAAGCTGGAAAGCAATCGAATACATCTGCGGCATTCGCTTGGGAATTTCCACCCGATGTGCCTTGATGCTTGAAAATACGCCGCTCGGCAGGGCAACGTCGTCCTGCCACGGCAGCAAGGCAGCGAGGTCAGCTTTGCCAAGTTCGGTCAGCACTTCGTGGAAACACTGAAAAATAAATGCCGCATCTTCTTGGAATTTCTGCGACGGAGTGTAGGAATTGGAGGTGAAGTTCATAGTGAGGAAAGCATTGAAAAGGGCAGATAAAAAACATGAACGCCCCGCAAGATAGAGATATGACTGGCGGGGCGTTGAGGCGGAATTTTGTGGGTTCTATATTTTGTGTTGCTTGCGCATGGATTTGTATTTCATGGTATTGATTGCAAATCCTAGTTGTAGTACCTCAGAAGTACGTCCAGTCGTAAAAATTGAATAGGACACACCTTCTTGAAGTTTTTCTCTCACCGTAGATTTCAGGAGAGCTTGGCGATAGTATTTTTCACCACCTTCAGGAATAATTTCTTCATAAAAGAAACGCTTTTTTTTATGGTGAATCTCCCAGTCCATACCTACTCTATCAAGAATTTGAAAGAAAATTTTTGTTGGACTATGAGCATGAGTAATAAAGTAATCTGACTTCAAGGTTAGTAAAAATTGAAGTTTGGCAAATTGCTCATGACTCCTCTGCACAATCAATGCAAACACAACGGTTGGCTCAGATTGAGCTACGTGTTTTGTTACCAAACAAATACGGGCATGAGGATATTCCTTGTCAAAAGGGTTATTTGATTCGACGCATTCAATGAAATCCGGATTACGTGTAATCGCTGTTTTTATATCCTCAGAAAAATTAATATCATATGCTTCTTGTAACTCATCCTTAAAATCAGGCTCTATTTTAATGAAAAGATTCTCGAAATACGATTTTGGAAGCTGAACAACATTCTTCAAAAATTCCAACTCATCGGTTTCATATTCAGACGGCAGATGCACTTGGATATAGTGTTTGAGCTTTGCTTCCACCGTGTTTTCATAGCGAGCGACATCTTCCTTAGAATTCGCTTGAAAAATATCAATACCGCTTTCTTTGGCAATTTTGGTGTTGATTGAACGAGCGAGTGAGCCTGTCTGCGTTGCCGGAAATTCAATATTTTTAACACCAAAGCGTTTTTGTGCGGCATAGTCCATCAGGACAGCAAATGCGCCGATATTTTGACGAACTGCTTGAGTATTGTGCATAGTGTTAGGTTAAAATTGAATCGTGGTAAATTCGTTGGAGTGAAGGTCATGCACCTGAAATTCATAACTCAGTGGATTTGCCGATTCTTCTACATCTACCAAATGAATGCGCTCATAAGGTATCATCAATTTGGGAATCAAATACATATAAGGTCGGAATTCCTGCGCGGGAGAGTTGTCTATTATTGCTTGAATCCGTTTGTACTCGGATTCCGTAATTATGCCTTTTTCCAAATTAAATGATGCTCCTTTGAGCAATCCTCGTTTATTCTGGGCTATACAATCGCTGTGTAAATCACCTCTGCTGCTATCTTCTTTGTATGCCTTATAGATTTCAAACGGCGAAGATGACCTCGGTATGCCATAGAATTGGTCTTTTTCCTTTAACTCTTTCGCGTTAAAAATCGGCGCACACCAGACATAGTGCGAGCGGCCGTAAAAGTGTTCATTGATAAACCATGCCAAATATGTTTGGGTTGAAAACAATATCGGCACATCTGCAAGCAACTTGGAAACGGACATAACATGATGACTGATGAACGATAGTGCAATCTGACAAATTACAAAAACGCCAGTAGAATGCAAAATCCGGCATTGCGAAAAAAACAAGCAGTGGACTCTATCCATCAGACCTGATGCGTTGTTAATATTTTCACGAGTCCTTGGCGCGTAATGCCGTTATTTCTTCTGCACTCAAGCCTGTTGCTTTCATAATATCCTCATCGGACAAGCCCATTTCGCGTAGTCTTTGTGCGGTTTCGAGTTGATTTCTTTTTTGTCCTCGTGCTTCTCCTAGCGCTTCTGCTTTTTCACGTGCCTCTTCGACTGCCGTGTTAATCACGTTTTGCATATCACGATAGTGTTTCAGCGAGGTTTCGTATTCCTTCATCTGCGCGGGGTTGAACTGCGCGATTTCGGCTGTGCGGAATGCTTCTTCAAAGATTTTTGCTTGCAGTGGCTCGGGAATATCGCCTAAATCACTCACGTTCTTGATGAAATAAAGCCATTTGTCGGTCTGCGAGGTAAGCTCTGCTGCGGTTTTAGAGAACTTTGGCATTTCTAAATAGATAAACGTCAGCTTATCGTAAAACACCGCATTGTGCTGATTTTTGAGCTGCACAAAATGGAGGTAATCGGCATTGTGCCTATCTTCTTCAAACACGAAGTCCAAAATCCCGATGCAGTACACCGCCGCAAGGCTAAAGTGCCATTGTTCGCCACGTTCAGCCTGCTCGCGGATGGGGAATGTGGAATAAAAAACGCTGCGCTCTTTGAAAAAATTCTGCTTGGCTTTTTGCAATTCCACGATAAAACGCTCGCCGTTCTCGCCCGTGCAGGAAATATCGAACACTGCTTTGCGGTCAAACAACGTCTCGCCTGCCGCCTCATTTTTGGTGTATTCCAAATTGCGGATGTGGTGCTTTGGTGGCAAAAGCGCGTTCAGGAAGTCAATCAGCAAGCCTTTATGGGCTTCCTCGCCAAAGAGTTTTTTGAAACCAAAGTCAGTAAATGGATTGATATAGCGTTGTTTCATCTGAGTTTGTGCGAATATAATGTAGAGTGTCGTCGTCTGCAATACTAGGCTCTGAGCGGTCTTGGCGGTAATTCACAATTTGCATAAACATCCGACAACAGCAGCGCTATATCCAGCGAAGCCAGATAGAATGAGCTTTCTACGCCTTCGGCATCGGTGAAAACCCACTGCTTGCGGTCATTGAGCGAGTACGAGCAAACGAAGTATTCATACTGCGACACAAGCACATACTCACGGAGGCTAGGAATGGAGCGGTAGAGGCGGAATTTCGCCTTACGGTCGTAGTTTTCGGTGGAATCGGAAAGCACCTCGACGAGAAGCGTAGGATTCAGAAGCGTATCGAATGTATTGGGCAGCAATTCGGGCTTACCGCAAACGACCGTAATATCGGGGTAGGTGTACAACGAGTTTTCAGGGATATGGACGCGCATATCATTGGACATTGCGTAGCAGCCTTTGCCATGCAGTGCGTTATTGAGTGCCGTCGTCGTGCTGGCGGTGATGATGTTGTGAGCAAAGGACGCTCCCGCCATTGCAAAAATCTCCCCGCAATAATACTCCGATTTGTAGTCTGCAAGCCGCTCGCGGCGGAGATACTCTTCTTCGGAAATGAACGTTTTCGGTTGTGCGCTCATAATGTTCGTCGTTTATCGTGAAAAATACTGTTCAAACTACTATTCAACGGGCAAGGATAATGCTTTTACTCCCCACCACGCGCCCATCCATCATGAAGCGGCAAATATACAACCCCGAAGCCATGTTGGGCATGGTGGCGGTGATGTCGTGCTGCCCCGAAGCGTAGGCGTTATCGGCAAGTGTGGCGATCTCCTGCCCCAAGACGGTGTGCAGGGTGCAGCGTACGTGCGCTGGCGTGGGAAGCATGAAATTAAGCGTGAGTGTGTTGCTTGCGGGCTGAGGATTGATGTGCCATTCAAAAGAAATCACGGAAGGCTCTTTGATGGAGACGGTAGCAGCGGGCGAGTCGAGTGTGTA
>JAAFHM010000325.1 GCA_013298375.1 Ignavibacteria bacterium
ATAAAGCCACGATAATTTGCTTGGTCAAGTTGGGCAATCCACAAAATGTGGCTAATGAACTTCATTTTGAGTTCTTCTTCGTTCCACGCATCAACGTTATCAAACAGCACTGAACGCAATTCAAGCAATAGCTCTTTTTGTGCAGCACCAATACTGGGCTTGTTTTCAAGCCATGTTCTGAGTGTTTGGTGGTCTCGAACATACTTCAGCCCAAGGTCTTGCTCAATTCCATCCACATCCCATTTTTCAAACGAAATAAATGGGAGACTTTTTTCTGTTGTTGATTGAGATTTTGGCATAACAAAACACCACGAAATATTGATAAACACTTGTGTTCAGAGCAAAGATACAAAAATTTTGCCGATGAACAATCGCCCTACTCGCTCCTCAGCGCATTCACCGGATTCGCCCGCGCAGCCCGCCACGCCTGCGTTGCGATCGTCGCAAAGGCAACCGTTATTGCCAGTACACCGCCAAGTGCCAGCATCCATGCGCTAATCTCTATTCGATATGCAAAATCCTGAAGCCATTTCCTTGAGAGCCAGTATGCAAGCGGTGTTGCGATAAGAATCGCCATCCCCACTAAGCGCAGAAAATCCGCACTAAGCAGCCCAATAATGCTACCAACCGACGCGCCCAAGACCTTGCGAATGCCAATCTCTTTTGTCCGTCGCTCTGCCGCAAACGTTGCCAGCCCAAACAGCCCCAAGGAAGCAATGACGATCGCTACAAGCGTTATCGCCATCAGCGTTTGTGCCAAGTTTTCATCGTCGGCATAAAGTTTGGCAAACTCCGCGTCGAGGAACTTCAATTCCAACGGGAACTCCGGTTGGAAGCTGGTGTAGAGCTTTTCGATAGCTGCGATTGTTTGCGAAATATTTTCTGTTTTCAGACGTAAGAGCATGATGGGTGCGCGACGATTGACACGATACATCACAGGCGCAATCGCAGAATGAAGCGACTTGGTATGAATGTCACCGACAACGCCGACAACTTCTGCACTCTTCTCCCCGGTGTCCATCGTATAGCGTACCGTCTGCCCAATCGGGTTATCCCAGCCCATTGCTTTTGCAAACGAGGCGTTCACAACAACGCTCGTGGCGGAATCCCGACCACGCTCGAAAAATCGCCCTTCAAGTACAGAAATTTGCATAACCCGCGCAAAATCAAAGCCCGTAAAGTGCAGGTCGGACGAGATTGTACGCGCTTCTTTGTTTGCGGCACTGCTGACGTTCACGTTTGCTCCGCCCGTCCACAGCACAGGGCATTGCATTGTCGCTCCTGCATCTTCTACGCCCGGAAGCCGCTTCATTTCATTCAAAATCGTTTCTTGCTTTTCAAAAAGACTGTTGAAATGCGCAGCGACAAGTTGCTGCTTATTAAATCCCAGCGAAGCAGTATTCATGTACCGAAGCTGCTCGTTAATAACCACAACACCGATTATCAGCGCCGTCGAAATCACAAACTGCCCCACAACCAATATTCTCCGCACTCTTCCCCGCCTATGACCCGCAACAAAGCCCGTTTTAAGCGCTTCGGTGGGGCGAAAGGATGAAAGAATAATAGCAGCATAGCCACCACTCACAGCAACGGTCAAAAGAAAAACTCCCACCGCGACAGCAAGAAAGCGGGCTTGGAACACATCGGATGCTAGAAAATGTTTGCCCGAAAGCGTATTAAACAGTGGCAGCGCTATTTCCACAAGCATCGTTGCCAGCAAAAACGCCACAAACACCAGCCCCAGAGCCTCGCCCATAAACTGCACGATGACTTGAAACCGCGTTGCACCAAAGGTCTTGCGTACACCAACCTCGCGGGAACGGAGCATGGAGCGGGCTGTGGAGAGATTGGCGTAGTTGATACACGCCAAAAGCAGAACCAATATTCCCACCAAACCGAAGATTTGTACTCGTTTTGCCGTACCTTTTTCGCTGGTAAGATTCGAGTGCAGGCGGATGTCGGAAAGCGGTTGTAATTCTTGCGTCCAGCTCCAAGCAGCGTTGTATTGCCGAAAAGCGGGTGTGATATTTTTTACGCCGACGGCGGACACCTGTTCGTTTATTTTGTGCCAGTCTGCGCCGCTTTTGAGCATGATATACGTTGTGAGAATGTTTGATTCCCAATGTTCGTGATTAGGTTGGTGTTGAAGAGGTATGGCGAAAGCAAATGTCAGATGAGAGTTTCGAGGAATATCCTGCAAAATAGCAACCACTGTGCAGGGAGTTTTCATCACTTCTATCGTTTGTCCTATTGCTTGTTCAAGATGGGTTTCGCCAAAAAGCGATACCGCCAAAGAGCGCGTCAATACGACATTCGTAGGAGAGTTTCCAAGAGCGCTTGGATTGCCAAAGAGTACGGGAAACGAAAACATGGTAAAAAGCGATGCGTCTGCTTGTATGCCCATATTTGCTTCGCCTGGCTGAATCACGACCGAACCCCGCTTAAATTCTACCACCGTCGATGAAAGACGTGCCGTCATTTCAATATCCTGAACGTTTTCTTTGAGATATGATGCTAATTTTGGTGGAGTCAAAGCAGCACGAAACATTGGACTTTGGTTATTGTTCATACCGCCAACAACGCGGTAAATACGGTTGTTGTTCGCATGAAAGCCGTCATAACTCAGTTCGTCGGTCACATAGAGTGCAATGAGTAAGCACGTTGCCAGTCCAAGCGCCAGCCCTGCGATATTGATGAAGGAATAGGTTTTGCTCCGAAGCAAGGTGTGGAGAGCGATTTTGAAATAATTTGTGAGCATAACGGTAACTTTTTGAAAAAACAATCGTATGAGTTGCCGTAAAATCTCCAAGTTTCGTGCCAAAACTGCCAAGCACGTATGTATGCGGCTCTCAGGGAGTTTGCCGTATTTTCAAGGGAAAGCATTTGTTCAATTTCGCACAACGACTGTTCATTTGCGGGCAGTGATAACAAAACTGTTCGGGTATGCTCCCCCATAAGCAGATGAAGTATGCGAGGACTCTACTGTCCATGAGGTTATTGCGCAAACGTCAGTATATCATGCAATTACACGTAATTTGATGATATTGATGTTCAAATGATGAGAGCGACACATCAAAAATCCAACGCATACTGCACACTAAATGTCAGAATAAACTGGTCGGAACGGTAGGAAAGCGCGTCAACAACAGGTGTGAAGAGGTACGAAGGGGAGAGTTTGAGGGAAAGTTGTTTGATGGGTTTGTAGCGAATATCAACGCCGAGTCCGGCAGCACTCAGCCCTTGAACATCCCTGAACGCCAAGCGGTTGAATCCCGGAGGAAGCGGGCGACGGGCGCGTTCTTGAAACTGCACAAGGCGTTGGTTCTGAATGCGTTGCCAGACCCACGATAATTCCCAGTTGGCAGAAATTTTGACGTTATCCGTAATGGCAAAATCGGAAAAGCCGCCCAAACTCAGGTATTGAGCGGGGGTGTCGCCTGGCAGATACAGGTATGATGCCGAAACACCTGTATTATCCACATCGAAAGCAATGCTTGCCGTAAGGGAGTTCACAAAATCCACAAAGGCATTTTCTGCATCGGCTGTCGGATAAAAATCACGAGAATACCCAACAGAAAACGTGAGCCATTCAAGCGGCGAATAGTCGAAGTCCGCACCAATCCACCATCGTTGAAGGCTATTTACCTCACCAACGACGTTCATAAAACCAGCATTTGCCGAAAGCCCAACGTCGTGTGCAAGGGAAAATCCCGTTGTAATGCCGGGTTTGTCGCGGCTAATATCAATACCGCGCCTGACGACACGATTCGTAGCAGCAGATTTGATGCGGGCTGACCAGTATTGTTTCAGTTCGTCATCATCGTCATTTTTGCTTGATGGCGTGGTGATGTTGGCGCTTGTGGTTACGGGTTGTGCTGCTGATGGTTTTGCTACGGGCTGCTTGGCTTCTTGCGCATTGGCAATAGTAATGACGAACAAACTACAAAAAACAATGACGAAACAAGGTATGGAGCGGTGTTTCATAGAGCAGAGCGGCTTGGATGTTGTCAAACTATTGTGCTTGCATTTTTACGTCATCCCACACGGGCATTTTTTCAAATAATGCTACAACAAACGGACAAACTGCCCGCAATTTGAGGTTGTTTGCCCGTGCAAAAGCTACGGCAGCTTCCACGAGTTGCTTTCCGGCACTTTTGCCGCGCAAGCGGTCGTCCACGCGGGTAGAGTCCAGCGAATATACGCCATTTTCAAGAACACGATAGCCCAATTCGGCAAGACGTTCACCCTGCTCTTCGATGTACCATGAGCCTTTGGTGGCTTCTGTATGGTGATGGATGGTCATAAAGGTTTGAAGAAAAATGAGAAAAAATAAACTATGCTATGTACGGGAGTCCATCGGCAATTCCACGATGAATCGTGCGCCTTTGCCAAGTTCACTTTCGCACCAAACGCGCCCGTGCATGGTTTCTGCCATGCGCTTGACGATAGAAAGCCCAAGTCCGGTGGAATGCTCACCATCAGTAGGCTGCGCGGAAAGCCGAACAAATTTACCAAAGAGTTTGGATTTATCATCATCCGATAGCCCTGGACCTTCGTCTTGAACAATAAAATAGAACGATTGCGACGGTACTCCTTCTTCAACGCTTACGGTGACATTTTTCCCGAAAGGCGAGTATTTAAGAGCATTTGAGATGAGATTTTCCATAATTTGTGTCAGTGCCAGCGTATCAGCCCAAACAAGCGCTGCATCGGGCGTTTCGGTGCGTAGGTGGATACTCTTTTTTTGCGCTTGGCGTTGAAAATCGTCGGTAACCAAGCGGGTTTTGGCAGCTAAATCTAGTTGAATGGTTTGTACTTGTAGCGTACCTTGCTCAATCCGATTGATGTCGAGTAGATTTTCAATCAATTTCAACATTCGCTTTGCTGTCAACGCCACCAATTCAAGCGCTTCACTGCGTTTTGTTTCGTCCATGACAATTGTTGTACTGCGCATCATTTCGGTCAGCATCATAATATTGCCTAAGGGATTTTTGAGGTCGTGTGCGGCAATACCAAGGAACTCCGTCTTTTCGCTATTCAGGTCGTTCAAACGCTCATTCTGCTCTTGCAAACGCGCATTGGCAAATTGAATCTCGGCGGATTGCTGGGCTTGGACTTCCACTTGACGCTGAATTTCTTCATTGGCAGAAGCAAGAAGCGTCATTTTTTCTTGTAATTGCCACGTGCGCTCGCGCACGAGTCGCTCCAAATCCTGATTCTGCCGCTCTGCCATCTCGCGTTTTTCCTGCTCTTGCTTGAGCATTGCTTCGGAAAGTGCGCGTACTTCTGCGGTTTGTTTTTCTAAGGTTTGGTGCGTCGCCGCAAAACGTCCTGCCGTCCAAAGCGCCATTGTGACGGGCATAAGTAGCATATCACTGAGGGTAAAAAACGCATTTTCGAGCGGCGTAAGCGAAGCATTGAGCAAAAGAGTGAGCCAATAAAAAAGCGAGGTTGCAATAAACAGTACCGTTCCCACAGCGAGTACCCATGCGCCTTGCACATTATTGGAGATTGCTTGAAATGCCGTCCGAGCAACTTCTGTGAGCAAAATACAAACCACCAGCAGCGAAACATACCTGCTCCAAACACCCTGAAATACTGCATTAGTCAGCGAAAGAGCAAGTATCGGAATAATAAGAGCATAAAACCGTCGCGGAATATCCTCAAATAGTG
>JAAFHM010000025.1 GCA_013298375.1 Ignavibacteria bacterium
TTGGTAAAATTATTTAGAGTGTGAAACACGAATATTCCACGCATCAAAAATCCCCAGAAGCCGCTCTACACCTTCAGTAAGTGCTGCCGGTCCGGGTTGTAAAATTATCGGCGAAGGGATTTCAAACAACTGCTCATTTGCCACTGCTGGAATTAGCGACCAGCCCAATCGCGCAATAAGACGATCGGGCTTGAACATCTTCCCACACCACGAAGCCACGATAATATCGGGCTTTCGGCGAATCACTTCTTCGGGATCAGCAATAATACGGCGCTTGGCATCAGGGAAATGGCGATTTTCCGCAAAAACGTCTATCCCGCCGCAAACTTCAATCAATTCGCTTACCCAACAAATGCCGGAAATAAGCGGGTCGTACCATTCTTCAAAATACACACGAGGCTTGTATTCACGCTCTTCGCCGCGCAAGGAGGCTTGGTGGAGATTTCCGGCAAGTTTACCGACAAGCTGCTCTGCTTCGACACTTTTGCCAACAAGTGCGCCCAAGCGTAGTATCATGGATAAAATGCCCTCAACTGACCGATGGTTAAACCCTACGACCTCTACACCTGCCCGCATCAACTTCGTACAAATATCTGCCTGTAAATCTGACCACGCCAAGACAACATCCGGCTTGAGAGCAAGTATCTGTTCAATATTTGCGTCTAAATACGTGCTGATTTTCGGCTTTGTTTTCCGTGCCGCCTTCGGACGCACCGTAAAGCCTGAAATACCAACAATGAGATCATCCGCGCCAAGTAGATAGAGCGTTTCGGTGGTTTCTTCGGTCAAACAGACGATTCTACGCGGTAGCGAAGGATGGAGCGCAAATGGATGTGGCATAGCGACCTTAAAACCCAAGATCACGCAAACGGTCAGCAATCGCATCCGCATAGATATTGCGCACTTCGCCATAGACCAGCGCATTCGGCATCAGCAGCAGTGCGCCATAGCTGGAAGGATTCGAGTTTTCAAATTTCGAGGTGGATAAAAAGGTTTCTTCTTCGGGGCGAAATTCGTTGTCAACATCGCGCACAACAACGGTACAGCCGTATTCCACAATTTTTCCTTCCTCAATCGGCGCTCCAACAAAACCAAGAAGCTGGAACGGCACACGAATCTTTACAATGTACCCCTTTTCCCAAAGCGTCGCGGCAGCTTTTACTTGCTGAATAGCTTGTTTCTGGACATCTGTCAACACATCAACGGCGCTCGGGCGCACTGTTGGCTTTTTATCGGTAAAATTGCCCGGCGTGATGCTGAAGGCAAAAATACTGCCCTCGGCACGAGTACGGAAGTTCTCGGTTTTACCACGCTTCTTCACAAAACGATTCGCTACGTTGGACATGTCCAGCCATATCTCTACTTTATCATGTGCAGCGCCTTCTTTTGATTCCGTCACGATGCGATCATCGGTCACTTTGACCAAAAAATATAAATACTGCTCATTATGTGCAGAGCGGACACTAAAGGATAAATCCTCAGCCCCAGACCAGTAATAAGCGCCTTTAGAAATATATTTCACCGAATTGCTCACAGCATCGGAAGAAAAGCCTTTGTAGATGTATTTCCCACGTGGATACGATGGCACGCAAAGGAAATCACTCTGGAAAAGTTCATCATTGGTGCGCGTATCGCGGTATTTCTCATAGCCCGTGAGGTTTTGGAAATTGCGATATGCCTCGTGCGTCATCGTGCGCACACGCTCAGTTTTGAAGGAATCCAACACCATCAGCGAACCGTTATCCAGCCGATACCCGCTAATCGTCCAATCAAAGTCCTGTGCTTTTTCAATCACAAAACAGCCATTATCCTTGACCAAAACACCAACTTCTATCGGGCTTTCGACAAAGGTGTAAGGAAACTTGCCAATCCGCGTCAAATAGCCGTCAATATCAGCAAAAAGATAGACCTGCACGTTCCGCCCTTTGTCATTGCTCATGCGGACAGACATAGCGACATCAGGCACACCGTCACCCGAAAAATCACCAACGTCCCAACCCCAGATGCGATATTGCGCACCGCGTGGAAGCTGGTCTTTGAGATCACCTATTAGTTCATCGGCAAAGTAGGGCTTGAGTTTTTCTTGCATTTGTTCGAGCAGAAGCCCGCTTTGCGCGGAAAGACTGCCGACAAAAGCGAATATACCGAGCAGAAAACAACAAAGTATGCGCATAGCATTACGATTGGTCGGGGAAGGTAAAATGTATTTCATAAAAATAGCAAATTTGCGCCATTCTCAGCGCTTCAGTTGTTCTTCCAGCGTAGAAATTATCGTCATTGCGTCATCGTAAAGATGTTGCATTGCGCCTTCTTCCTGCTTTGGAGCAAAGCGGGCAAACTCACACGAATCAAGCGTTTGAGCAAAACGGGCGCAAACATCAGCATTAACGCTGCGTTCTTGCAATGCTGCTTGGACGCTTTCACGCGAAAGTGCAGATTGCGGGATCGTCAATTTATCGCTCATGTAGCCCCAAAGCGCTTTCGAGACGGCATCGTGGAATTTTGCGGAATCATTCGCACTTAAAAATGCTTTTGCTTCTTTGAGACGCTTTGTTGCGATGCGAGTAGCAGAGCGGTTTTTCATCAGCGCAATATCGCTTCTGAGCTGCTCGTCACGCCGACGGTACACAATAAATCCGATGAACAAGGCAAAGGGCAACAACAATGCCGTGAAGAAACCCGCACTTCCGTAAAACCCTTCTCCTTTGCGCGGCAAACGCTCACTATTGCCCAATTTAATAAAGCGAATATCGCTATTGAGCGCCGTCACAGCGTCTTTGCCGCTATATTTGCCGCCCACAACTGTGCTTTCCTCTTTGCCCTTCTCAACCGAAAGCGTGTATTCTTCGGACTGAAGGGATATATAGCGTTTTTTCTCAAGGTCGTAATAGGCAAATCCAACAGGTGGAATTTTGAACTCCCCCGCAAAACGCGGAATAAGTAAGTATTCTAGCGTTTTTGAGCCGCTTGCGCCAGACTCGCTCATGTCAATATTATCTTTCGTTGTTGGGTCGTAGGTCTCAATATCTGGCGGCAGTTGGAGTTTTATTGGATCAATCAATTTCAGATTGCCTTTCCCGCTAATCCGCACAGTCAATTTCACAGGTTCATTGGTCTTCGTAGAGCGCGGAGCAAGCGTTGTTTCGAGCGAAAACGTCCCAACAGCGCCGTTAAACTCTGCCGGAACATTGCTCTCGGGAAGAGGCTTCACGATAATTTTCACAACAGGACTGCGAAGCGGAACACGGACATCTTGCGCCTGCCCAAAGGGATCGCCACCAAAAGGGTCGCCGCCATGAAAAAATGCATCGAATGGATCGCGTGAGTTATTACGCCTATTGCCGCCGACGTTCACTCTGGCAACAACTTCTGCTTCCATTGGATCAAGTTCCAACGTACCGCTTTGCTGTGGGAAAAGAACGACTTTTTTCACTGCCGCCACACGAAAAACCTGCCCGTTTATCACCTCGTCATTGAACAACAGTTGTTGCGGACTTTCAATATCTTGGCTCCAAAAGCCCGTCAAAGCGGGCATTTTGCGGGGCGTGTAATTCGTCAGCGTGATGCGGGTATAGAGTTTGTAGGTGGCAACAATTTGTTCGCCGCGCATGACACTATTTTTATTCACCGTTGCCTTGAGAAAAATCCCTTTTTGAAGCTGCTTTGTCATCTCCGTTTCGGCGGCTTGCTCTTCGGCTTGTTGCATAGCCTGTTGCTGGCTTTGTTTGACAACCTGCACGGTGACGGGATTTGATTGTACACGCTTCCCGCCAATATCCGCCGAAGCCGCAGGAATGGTAAACTTTCCTTCGGTTTTGGCTTGCAAAATGTAAGAATACGAAACCGTTTGTGACATTGCGCCATTGACAATACGGACGCTCTGTGACTGCATTGGTCCACCGAGCAGGGTCAGTCCCTCAAATTCTGGCGCACGAAAGCCGGTTATTGTGCCATTTGCCGTAAACGTTACCTGAAATCGCTCACCAATACTGACGGGATTAGGCGTGACAGCAGCGGTAAGTTCCTGCGCCTGTAACGGGGCGGCACAGAAGAAATATATGAGTAGAAAAGAAAGAATACGCATACCATTATTTTCCGTTAAAATTACCAATCTTTTTCAATGACCACGCCAGTTGCTTTGCGCTTGACGAGCTTCTTTTGAACATTGCGCTCTTCATTATTAAGCGCTTCCAAAATCCGCTCTGCATCTGCTTTGGAGAGCTTTGGTTGTGGCTGTCCTTGTTGTGGATTATTGTTTTGCTGAGGCTGATTCGGTTGTTGATTTTGCTGGTTTTTATCTTGATTTTTGTCCTGTTCCTGCTCTTGTTTTTGCTGCTCTTGTTGCTTTTGTTGGTCTTGATTTTGATTGTTTTGCTGCTGTTTTTGCTGTTCTTGCTTTTGGGCAAGCAGTTGTTTTGCGTAGGCGAGATTATGCCTTGTATCGTCGTCATTCGGATTTAAGCGCAAAGCATTTTTGTACGCATCCACCGATTCCGCTAATTTTTGCGATTTCAAGAAGGAATTGCCGAGATTGTGATACGATTGCGCTCGCATATCTTTGGGCGTTTTGGCATTTTCCGCCAAACTCCGAAATTGACTCGCGGCATCATCGTACTTGCCTTGTTTATAGAACGAATCGCCAAGATTAAAGCCACTTTCAGAAAGATTTTTATCTTTCTCAAGCGCGGTACGGTACTGCTCTTCTGCTTCTTTAAATCGTTTATTGGTATAGGCTTCATTGCCACTTCGTGCCAGTGACCGTGGCGTGTCAAAAATACTCGTCCACGATGAAGATTGAGCCAAAGCCGTGTGCTGAAGAGCCATGCAAGCCAAAGCCGCAAGGCTTATCGGTACAAGAGAAGGTTTCATGCGGTCTCCTTTTCGGTTGGAGTTGTGGAGAGATTGGCGGTCTGCGGAGATTTTTTTGGCGAAATATGCCCAAAAAGATTGAGTTTGCGCCACCAAGCATTATTGCGGTCAGAAAGAAAAAGCTCCCAAATCAGCAGCAACAAAGCCAATCCGAGTGCATATTGAAAACGGTCTTCAAAATTCGTAAAAACTTTGGTGCCAAATTCTTTCTTTTCCATTTTGCCGATTTCTTCCAGCACAACGTTTAAGCCTGTTTCGGTGTTGTTTGCACGAACATAGACACCACCGCCTGCGGCGGCAAATTCTTGGAGGCTTTTTTCATTAAGTTTGGTTAAAATTACATTGCCCGCACGGTCTTTGCGGAAGCCTGTTTGGAAGCCCATTGCGTAAGTGGGAATAGGCGAGCCTTCCGGCGAACCCATGCCGATAGTGTGCAAGATTACGCCCTCTTCTCGTGCGTCTTTAATTGCCTTGAGCGCGTCGTCTTCGTGATTTTCCCCGTCCGTGATGACAACAAGCGTCTTGTAGCGTTTTTCTTCGGCATTAAAGGATTTTCCTGCCAGTTTGACAGCAGCACCAATATTCGTGCCTTGCGTCGGAATCATGCTCGTTTCAATGGCAGAAAGGAACATTTTCACCGCGCCATAATCATTCGTCAGAGGGAGCTGCAAATAGGCTTCTCCAGCAAAAACAATCAGCCCGATGCGGTCATTGCTGAGTTTGTCCAACATTCTGGCAATCGCTTGTTTGGCACGGTCAAGTCGATTCGGCTTGAGGTCTTCTGCTTTCATGCTGTTCGAGACATCAAGTGCAATGATAATGTTCACGCCCTCGCGCTTGACTTCTTCGAGTTTCGTCCCGATTTGGGGGTTCGACAAGCCAAAAACGAGAAAAATATAACTCACCGCAAAAAGAACAAATTTCCAGAACGGTTTCGACTCAGAAACATCAGGAAATAAGCGGCGTATCATGGCGCTATCGCCAAAAGCGGCAAGGGCTTTTGTGCGCTCACGGCGGCTCCACCAGAACAGGAGTACCAAAAGGGGCAAAATCGCTAGGGCGTAGAGATATTCGCTATGTTGGAAACGAATCATAGTGTACGAAACAAGAAGTGTACATTGAGAACTGCACCACTAAAATAAAAAAAAGCAGAGACATTGCTGTATCTGCTTTTGAAGATTTCTTACCGAGAGCGCGTGAACATGAGATTACGCATTGCCCAAGGCTGCTGCCACCAATGCCGCTTTTTTGCGGGTTTTGGTGCGCATCTGGCGCTCGGTCATGCCGCGAAGGTAGTAGAGTTTCGAGCGGCGAACTGCGCCTTGGCTAACGACGGTAACGCCTTGAATAATGGGCGAATACAGCGGGAAAATACGCTCTACACCGACACCATTGGAAATTTTGCGAACGCGGAAGGTTGCGCCAGTACCGATGCCACGACGGGCAATCACGATACCTTGATAGTTCTGAATACGCTCTTTATCACCCTCGATAACGCGGACAGCGACGTTCACCGTGTCACCCGGCTTGAAGCTAGGGATGTTCACTTCTTCGCCATTATTTTTGGACTTGCGCATTTCGCTGGATTCAGCGATAGCCATCGTCTCAATGAGTTGTAATTCTTTCGTTATCATAATCGCTTGTTACTAAAGGAATAAAACTATATGGAGTTGTTGTATGCGTCGTTTTTGGTATAGCCTACAAAAATACAGGATTCATGGATAGTGTGCAAACTTTTTGTGGAAAATTTATTTTTTGCAATCACTTAGTCCACAAATACTAACCGCCGCCCCTCTTCCGGCGCAGGAAATGGCAGGGCAACAACGTCGTCAATAGCAGCATTCATCTCATCGGAGAGTTGTTTGCGCATAGCTTCAATCTCTGATGGCGTATGAAGTTTGTGGTCAAGCATCACCTGTTCATAGCGGGCAAGCGGGTCGCGCTTTTGCCATGTTTCCAACATTTCGCGGGGAACATAGCTAAAATCATCATGTTCGGCATGACCACGCATCCGCATTGTGACGCACTCAATAATCGCCGGAACACCTGTTGTGCGGGCATTTTCAACGGCATTTTTGCAGGTTTCAAAGACGAGTTCAACATCCGTTCCATCAATCGTCGCCCCAGTGCAGCCATAGCCCAAAGCGCGGTCGGAAAGACGCTCACAGGCAAATTCCACGCTGTTTGGCGACGAATACGCATACTGGTTATTTTCAATTATCAGCACAAGCGGGGCGCGTTGCACCGCCGCCAGATTGATTCCTTCGTGAAACTCGCCTGTTTGTGCGCCCCCGTCGCCGATATAGGTCATCGCAACGGTGTTTTCTCCGCGCATTTTTGCTGCCATTGCATAACCAACCGCAACGGGAATCATCGAACCCAAGTGCGAAACATTACCAAACACTTTTTTACCAACATCGGCGTAATGTCCCGTTCCGTCTGTGCCACGCATCATGCTTCCTTCGCGGGCGAGAAAGTTTTTGAGCATCGTGCGAAGTTCCTGCCCCCGTGTGAAATGCCCGCCGACGTTGCGGTGCATAGGGAAATACGCATCGTCCACCGCCAGCGCCGAAGCCGAGCCGACTGACGTAGCCTCGTTTCCAATTTGCGAGTAAACGCCTCCAAAGGCGCGTCCCTGCTTGAAGAGGCGAATCATTGCCAAATCAAATTCCCGCGCTTGAAGCATTCGGTAGAATATCTTCTTGCGCTCTCCATCAGTGAGAAGTGAGGATGTATGCGGTTTTTCGCGGTAAAGTTTTTCGTACGAACTCGTACCGTTTGTGGTCGTGGATTTCCCGTTTTGGGGCTTCGTTGCAATAGCTGCCATGAATATTACGCTCCTGAAAAAATGTCGTGTCAAAATATCTGTTTTTCAATCTGTTCTGCAACCCGCTCTTCAAATTCAATATCTTCATAGAGTTCCGTCAATGGAACGGTGCAATCCATACTCTGAAGTGTGAGCGATTCCTCAATGGTCGTCATCGCTTGAAAAGCCCATAACGTGCGATCGGGCGGGACGTGAGGATTTTCAATGCGGCTATATCGCTCAACCCGCACCATATCTTGCTCCAAAAGCACATACTCCCGAAGACTCGGAATAGTGCGGTAATGGTCGAATTTGCGTGTTCGGTCGTACTCCTTCGTCGAATCCGACAAAATTTCCATAATAACAACGGGATTGAGTAAGGTATCGAAAGTGTTATCAAGAAATTCGGGCTTGCCGCAGACAATGACGATATCGGGATAGCTGTACAGACTGCTTTCAGTCTTGACTCTCAAATCGTTCGCATGAATCGTGCATCCGCGCTCACGTAACTGCTTTCGCAGCCCTGAAATGATATTGGAGTTGATAACCGTATGCCGAAAACTTGCCCCTGCCATCGTAAAAAGTTCACCCTGAAAATACTCATGCTTCTCGGGCGCAGAACGCTCGAATGCCAAGTATTCTTGCGGAGTATAGAGATAATTAGGCTGTGCGCTCATAAAGATCACTCAATAAAACATCGGAAATTCACGCGGTCTCGCTTCATTCATAATTTCGTAAGCAGCCATGAAAATATGCTCCACATCGGGCTTTGACCAGAAATTGCCATCTGTGCCGTAGGCGGGGCGATGTTCCTGCCCGGTGAGCGTACGCGGCTTGGAGTCAAGATGCTTGTAACCGCCTTGCTTTTCGAGAACTTGCTGCATCATGTAGGCAGTGCATCCGCCCGGCACATCTTCGTCCACAAACAAAATGCGATTAGTCTTGCGGAGCGATTCCGCAATCAGTCCGTGCCTATCAAATGGCAAAAGGGATTGTACATCTATCACCTCAGCATCAATGCCAGCATCGCCAAGCAGTTCTGCTGCACGACTGACAAGGCGCAATGTCGCACCATAGCTCACGATGGTAATATCGTTGCCCGGACGCAAGATCTCTGGCACACCTAGCGGCAAGGTAAATTCACCAATATTCTCCGGCATTTTTTCCTTCAAGCGATAACCATTCAGCACTTCAATCACCAATGCTGGCTCATCGGAGCGCAAAAGTGTATTGTAGAAGCCCGCAGCTTGAGTCATGTTGCGCGGCACAAGAACGTGTATGCCTCTGATAAAACTCACAATACCGGACATTGGTGAGCCGGAGTGCCACACGCCTTCCAAACGATGCCCGCGTGTCCGAATGATAAGCGGCGCTTTCTGACCGCCTTTGGTACGGTATTGCAGCGATGCAAGGTCGTCGGACATAATTTGAATTGCATACAAGAGATAATCCAAATACTGAATTTCGGCAATCGGTCGCAAGCCGCGCATGGCAAGACCAATACCTTGCCCAATGATGGTACATTCGCGTATGCCCGTGTCGGTGACGCGCAAATCGCCATATTTTTTCTGCATCCCCGCAAATGCTTGATTCACGTCGCCCAAATGCCCAACATCTTCACCAAAGGCGATAATACGCGGATCGCGCTTCAAAGCCGCGTCAAAACACGCATTCAGGACTTCAAAGCCGCTAACATTTGGCGCATCGGCAGCATAACTCGGCGCGATAACAGGTGCTTTGAGGGCGGACTCTGCCGAGGTGCTGTACAAATTGCTGCTGTATCTATCGTGATTGATTTCATTTTCCTTGTGCATCCATGCCGTTAGTTCGAGTTTTGCGGGAATGGCTTCATTGCGCACGGCATACAGCGACCAACTCGCAGCCGACATAACATCGCGGCGCTCTGGATTTTTAATAAGCCGCAAACTTTCAATCAATCGCTGAATTTCTGCTGCTGATTCCGGCTTCGCTGCCGCCGCAATACGCTCCAATAACGCCAGCGCTTCGTTTGATTCTCGGCGAATCGGCTCCATAAATGCCTCAAACGCAAGTTTCCGTGCGCTTTCGGCGGTTGCTTTAGCGTTTTGTTCCAGCGTTTCCAGTTCTTCCGGCGTTGCGAATCCTTGAGCGACAATCCAATCACGCATTTTCACCAAACAATCATGCTCCCGCTCCCATTCCAAGCGCTCTTTGGACTTGTAGCGCTCATGGCTTCCGCTTGTGGAATGCCCTTGCGGCTGCGTAAGTTCGATGACGTGAATAATAGCCGGAATGTGATACTGCCGAGCATCCTGAACCGCCTTCGTATAAACGTCCATGAGCGCCGAATAATCCCAACCATTAACTTGGTAAATATTAAAGCCGGAATCTCCGCCTTCTTCACGCTGAAAACCCTGCAAAAGCGCATACATATTCTCTTTGGTCATTTGGTATTTATTCGGCACAGAAATACCATAGCCATCGTCCCAAATCGAAATAACGGCGGGCGCTTTCAGAACGCCGATAGCATTGACGGCTTCCCAGAACATCCCTTCGGCGCAACTCGCATTGCCGATTGTGCCAAAAGCAACCTCATTGCCGCCCTTGGAAAACTGTGCAAATTGCTTCAACTCGTCCAACTCGCGGTAAAGACGCGATGCGTACGCCAATCCAACCAAACGCGGCATCTGCGCTGCTGTCGGGGAAATATCGGCGGCGGAATTTTTCATTGCCGTTAGTTCCTTCCAATTTCCATCGGCATCCAAACTGCGCGTCGCAAAGTGGGAGTTCATAGTACGCCCTGCTGTTGCAGGTTCGTGGGCAAGGTCGGCGTGTGCATACAACTGAGCAAACATTTGCTGAATCGTTGTTTCGCCAATAGACAACATAAAGGTTTGGTCACGGTAGTAGCCAGAGCGAAAATCTCCATTTTGAAAGACCTTCGCTAGGATAAGCTGCGGTACTTCTTTGCCATCGCCAAAAATCCCAAACTTCGCATTGCCACTTAGTGCTTCGCGTCGCCCCATATAGCTGGCATGGCGGCTCTCACTGGCAATTTGATAATCACGCAGCACTTCTTCGCGCGTAAAAACGTGCTTGGAAGCCTTATCGGAAGGGGTTTTGGAAGAATGGTGTCCGTTTTTGGAAGATACGGCAGGTGATTTTTTGGCGGGCGAAAGAGATGGTTTCATAGACGTGACCGGTTCAAAAAGATGGTTAGACCAATGACGTTTCGCACCATGCTACTGCCGAAGAACAGCGCACGGATACAGCACCGCAAACTACGACGTTCTCAGGATATAGCCAAACTTTCGTTCTAAGAAAGGGTAAAAATTCCGGCTAAAGCGGAAACTTGGCGAAGCAGATAGAATTTTCGTGTGCTGTTTGAAAAATTTTACCAATATTAGTAATCGGCTAATGAAATGCTATTCACCAAGGCACGTCCGTATTGTTCCCCACTATGAAGCGCGTAGTTATTTGCGACGACCACGATTTAGTGACCCATCTTCTCGAAACATGGCTTACGCTTGATAAAAACTTAGAGGTTATCGGGACGTTTAATCGCGGTTTGGATGTGATAAACGCTCTCCCCACGCTGCAAGCCGACATTTTGATTCAAGATTTACAACTGCCCGATATTAGCGGCGTAGAAGTTATTCAGCGCCTTCGCGAGGCAGGCATGACCATGAGGATTTACGCCATCACCGGACGGGCAGATTTAGCGCGTGCCGCATTGGAAGCTGGCGCAAGCGGCTGTATGCTCAAAGATGAAAGTCCGGAAGAGTTGTTGCGGGCTATTCGTTCGGACTTGCAAACCAGTATTTGGCTCAGTCCCATGCTTGCCGGACATTTTTTCAACGCTACGCAAGCCCGAACCGACTTCAAACTCACCAACAGCGAAATCTCCATTTTAAGCCATCTCAACAAAACAAACGCCGAAATTGCGGAACTTCTCATGCTTTCGGAGGGGCGTGTTCGCAACGTTGCCAGCACGATTTATCAAAAACTCGGCGTTGAGACCCGCGAAGAAGCCATGCAATGGGCGCGGACTGTTCTTCTTATGAATTACGATTCGTGAAAAATTTTGATGTATGGTAACGGTCAGGTGTCTCCTTCCGACGGCTGAGGAGTGCGAGAACGCTGCCGCCCCGGAAGGTTTGCCCGGTACTGTTTTTTTTGAAGTAGTTCCGGGAAATCCGTTCTACGCTTAGGAAAGCGTAGGACGGACAAGCGCACCTGACCAGTTACGATGTATGAAAAAAGAAAGCCTTGCTTAAAGCGTATTACACGCAATTAAGCAAGGCTTTTTCTCTACTGATTTTTTTATTCAGCAGCAGGCGCTTCAGGAGCAGGGGCAGCTTCGGCGGCAGCTTTTGCGGCAGCTTCGGCGGCTTTTGCTTCAGCTGCAGCTTTCACTGCGGCTTCTTTTGCCGCAATTTCCGCAGCTTTTGCATCTTCTACGGCTTTGCGTTCTGCTTCAATAGCAGATTTTTTCTTTTTGCTGAGTCTTGTTTGGCGCTTTGCAGCGATGCGGTCAAGACGCTTTGCAACGGTTTCTTGGTGTTGCGTGAGCGCCTCAGCGATTTCTTGCGTTGTTTTGCCTTTGCGCTCCAAATGGAGTTGAAGCATAACGCCATTATGGCTCAAGATTGAGCGAAGAACATCGGTCGGCTGCGCACCAGCTTTGAGCCAGTACAAAGCGCGAGTATTGTCCAAAATAACTTTCGATGGGAAGCCAACGGGATTATATTGACCGATACGCTCCAAGAACGCACCGTCACGGGTTTTGCGGCTGTCCATTGCGACAATATCGTAAATGGGCGCTTGCTTGCGACCACGACGACGAAGACGAAGTTTAACCATTGTTCCAATGAGGTTAAGAGTGAGAAAAAAAAAGATAAAATATCTTAACGTTTTCGCCCACAAAACACGTATTTATGCGGGCTGGGAACGATTTTTCGAGAGAATTTCTTGAGTGTAGCCAGAGTTTTATCGGCGGAAACCTCTGGGTTGCTGTGGCGGCATCATACCTGGTGCGCCGCCGCCTGCTCCCATGAGTCCTTTGAGGGCATTCATCTTGCCACCCCCACCTTTGGTCAGTTGTTTCATCATTTTTTGCATATCCTCAAACTGCTTGAGCATACGATTCACGTCTTGGATGCTGGAACCGCTTCCCATCGCAATACGCTTGCGGCGCGAACCGTTGACAATTTTTGGCTGCTTACGTTCTTGCTTGGTCATCGAATAGATAATAGCTTCAACCTTACCAATCGCTTTTTCGTCTATTTGCACGTTGCGAAGCGCTTTGTCCATACCGGGAAGCATACCCAGCAAATCACGCAGTGACCCCATTTTTTTCATCTGTTGAAGCTGCTCCAAGAAGTCGTTCAAATCAAATTCGTTTTTGAGGATTTTCTGCTCTAATTTTTTCGCTTGGTCTTCGTCAAATTCGGATTGAGCGCGTTCCACAAGGGTCAAAATATCACCCATGCCCAAAATCCGCGACGCTATACGGTCAGGATAAAACGCCTCCAGATTGTCAAGTTTTTCGCCCGTACTGATGAATTTAATCGGCTTTTCGACCACGGCGCGAATCGAAAGCGCCGCACCACCACGAGTGTCGCCGTCCATTTTCGTTAGCACAACACCATTAAAAGCGAGGCGCTCATTGAAAGCCTTTGCGGTATTCACGGCATCCTGCCCGGTCATAGAATCGCAGACAAACAAGATTTCGTGAGGCTTAACGGCATTTTTGATATTTTCCGCCTCTTGCATCATCTCTTCATCAATGCTTAGACGACCAGCCGTGTCGATAATCACGACATCGCGGGCGTAGCGTTTCGCATAATCAACGGCTTCTTTTGCAAGATCAACGGGATTTTTTCCTTCTACGGCATAAACCGGAATCGTAATCTGCTGCGCAAGCACTTTTAACTGCTCCACAGCCGCCGGACGGTAAATATCACCCGCGACCAAAAGCGGTTGTTTGCCCTGCTTTTTCAAATGCCGCGCTAATTTTCCGCAAAACGTCGTTTTCCCCGAACCCTGTAAGCCCGTAACCATAATAATCGTTGGCGGCTGCGACGACATCGTAACTGCCGAGCGCGTACTGCCCATGAGAGAAATCATCTCATCGTTGATAATTTTCACAATGAGTTGCCCGGGCGTGAGCTTACCTTGTACTTCTTGTCCAAGCGCCTTCACTTTCACGTCTTCGATAAACTTTTTTGCAACGTGGAAATTCACGTCTGCATCTAAGAGGGCATTGCGAACCTCCTGCAAAGCCTCTTCGATATTTTCTTCGGTAATTTTTGCTTGCCCGCGAATATGCTTAATTGCAGATTCAATGCGTGTTTGTAGATTCTCAAACATGGACTTCCGATAGTAGAGCGCGTGAACGGCGTTAAAAAAAAGGTCGTGCTTTTGAGAGCGACCGAAATTTTTGCGAAAGACTGCTAATATACGGAGTTATTGTGAACGAGCCAAAACTTTTCCACAAGGGGAAACAAGGAGTCAAATTTACCTTTTTGCCTTTGCCGTGAAGTAGCCCATAGTCCTTTGACAATCAGACCAAATACTTTCGACATTTCTCCGCATTATTGCCAAAATGATGTATTTTTGTATGAAAACCTTCTTTACATTTTAGCATGAGGTTATCGTTATGCAAACAGCCACGCAGACTATATCACAAGAGCAGTTGGTAGAAGCTCTCGCGGAACTTATGCGTACACGCCGCGCAGACTTCATTAGTCTTTTTGCTGAAGCAGCAGAGCATATCGGAATGGCAACCGCAATTCAGGAGGGCAGAGCGAACGATTTTGTTTCGGAAGACGAGATACTTTCCCTCCTCCATCCTCACGATGCCGCATGAATATTCTCTTTGAACGCAGTTTTACAAAAGATTTGAAAGCCATTACGGATGCAACTACCCGTAGTACGATTCAAGCCACGATCCAAGACATTAAAGACAAAGCCACGCCGAGTGAACTGACACATTGTAAAAAACTTCATGGCTACTCGACCTTGTACCGCTTGCGTATTGGAGATTATCGCCTTGGCATGGAGTTCCGAGAAGATGACAACACGATGATTATTGTTCGTTGCCTTCATCGCAAAGAGATATACCGCTATTTCCCGTAGAATAGCTTGGTGAGTCGTGAAAAACCTTTAGCAAATTCAGACTGAAGAGCGCATAGAAACTTGCACAAAGCCCGCCCAAAGTATTCTCCGTATTTTCTTCCCCAACAACAGTTTTTGACATTAGCAAAAAAGCCATGAGAACCGTTGACCAACCGTTCAACAATTCTCATGGCTTAAAAACAGTCTTCTTCGGCATCATTTACGAGCCAACAGCGCCAAATGCCGAAACCTTCACGACGATTGTTTCTGCAACTTTGCTACCAACAATGCCTTTTTTACCAGCAATATTGAAGTCCTTTAGGGCAATCGTAAATTCTGTTTTGACCATTACCAAATCAGCACCGCCCTTGTCAATGTAGGTAATTTCTATCGGGAACGACATTGGCTTTGTAACGCCGTGCAGACTAAATGTACCTTCGGCTGTACCTTTTGCAATACCCTTGCCGCCAGCGCTGGAAACAAGTTGGACACCCGAGATTTTTTTGATGTCAAACGCCACATCTTTGTTGCTTTCTTCATCCAGCCAATCTTTTCCTAAAAGGTGTTTGTTGCGCAGTTCGATACCGGTTTGCATTGAATTAACGGGAACAGCAATTTTCCCCGTTGTTGCTTCGATATTTGCCGGGTCTATTGTAAAAGCGCCATTAACGCTTGCCGTGCCATTAATTTCCTCCAAGGGCGCTTTGCTATTGAATTGCGCTTGATTATTGCCAATCTTGTTGTCAAGTTTAACCGATTTTGCGCCTTTTGCGTTCAGGTTAAATCCCGTTGCGGCGTGTGTTTCTGTGGTAGAAATGCCCACAAACAAAGCAAGTGCGATACCAGCAAGTGCTTTCCGAGAAACGAAAGTTTTCATAAAAATTCAGACTAAAAGTAAAAAAACAGAGCGTGTTTCAGGGGATAATATTATGGTCTTCGAGAGCGGGAAACGCGCAAACAGACGAATCCTGCGGCAAGGCACAAAACGGCTGCCGGAGCGCCAAATTCCAGCCCCAAACGAAATTGTGGTTTCCATTCGACGATTTCTTCTTCTACGCCAAAGTCAGGATTGACGCGCTTTGTAACGACTTGTACCTTATCTTTCGTAAGCATTTGTGAGCCGTGCGCAAACCAAACACCGACAATTCCAACGGCAACCAAAAGCCAGATTGTAGCCATCATTTTCCACATCATTAAAACGTTCTCCAATGAGGAATAACGCGGGGAAATATTGGAATAGCAGTATGACGCTCCACCCCTCGGAAACGTTTACTGTTGCAACGAAATTGCCTATTGTGCTTGGTGCTTTTCTTGACATTTACGACCGCAAAACCGCACCGAGACTTGATTGGACGCTCTGATTAATAGCCCCAATCGCTGATTCTATCTCGGCATCTTCCAGCGTTTTTTCGGCAGAATTAAACTCAAGCGCAAAAGCGATACTCTTCTTCCCTTCTCCAAGCGCTTCGCGGGCGACTTTTCCCGCAAAAACGTCGAATGGACGGACGCTGCGTAGATAGCTACCACCGCTTTTCACAATGAGTTCGTGAATACGGGCGGCTTCCACGCTCGTGTCAACCACAAAAGCGAGGTCTCGTGCTACCGTTGGGAATGGCGAGACGGGGGCGTATTTCCGTGCTTTCGTCGCAACATCGCTCAAAAGCGACATATTGACAACACAAGCAACAACGGGCATTCCAATATCAAATGCCTTCAGCGCTGATGTAGCAATTTCGCCAGCACAGCCGACCGATCTCCCATCAACAATAAGTTCGACAGTGTTGGGTGAAAAGAGTGGATAGAAGGCAAGATTTGCTGCGGGCTGTACTTGTGCATTTTCTAAGCGACAAACCGCAACAAGGCTTTCTAAAACACCTTTGGCATCATAAAAGTCCGTTGGGCGCTCCGGCGCATCCCAAGCCTTTTGCGGAAGAATCGTGCCTGTCAGCGCAGCAATACAGTGGCGCTGCTCCAAAACCCCGCCGATAAAGGTTTTCTGCGTGTGCGGGACGCTTTGGAACGTCGCACCGAGTTCAAAGAGGCGCAGACTCTTCTTTCCGTAGCGGTGATTTCTTTCTATCGTCTTGAGCATAGACGGCACAAGCGACGGGCGCATACAGGAAAGCTCTTCGCCAAGCGGGTTGGCTATACGCACGGGATGTTCCGTAAACATTGCCGCAGACTTGGGGTCAATCATATTTTGTGTAACAATGTCAGTAAAGCCATTTGCCCGGAAAAACGCGCTAACTTCTTCTAAAAATGGTAGCGGTGCATATTGCTTCGGTGTTTGTTCGCCACGCAAATTCACCCGCGAAACCAGTGCTGGAGCGATATTGTCATAACCGTACAACCGTGCAATTTCCTCAATGCAATCAATTTCCGCTTCCACATCCACACGATAACTCGGTGCGCGATAGGTGGCGCTTGTCTCGTCATAGCTCAGAACGGCGAAACCAAGCCGCTCCAGCAAATTGCGCTGTTCATTCGGCGCTATTTCCTTGCCAATAAGCGTGTTTGCCCGTGCATAGCGCACCGAAACGTGCTTTTCGGGATGCTTGGTTGGGTACACATCCACAACGCCACTTGCAATCTGCCCTCCGGCGACCTTTTGAATGAGTTCTGCCGCCCTATCAGCCGCAAAAACGACCGTTTCCATATCCACGCCGCGCTCAAAGCGGTACGCCGCATCGCTGGCGATACCGAGTTTTTTTGCGGTTCGGCGAATAGACGAAGGCGCAAAGTAGGCAGATTCAATCATGACATTCACCGTTGCGTCGGTGATTTCGCTATGCAGACCGCCCATAATACCGCCCACAGCGCTACTTTTTTCGCCATCGCAGACCATAACCATTGATGCGTCCAATGTGCGCTCTTTGCCGTCGAGCGTCGTAAATTTCTCTCTGGCATTTGCTTGTTTGACAATGAGTGTTTTTCCGGCAATCGTGTCTAAATCAAAGGCGTGGATGGGCTTGCCACATTCCAGCATGACGTAATTGGTCACATCCACAACATTATTGATGGAGCGCAAACCACAAGCCGTGATGCGGTCTTTGAGCCATTTTGGGGATTCGCCAATTTTCACGCCGCGCACAACACGCCCCGCAAATCGGTGGCAGCCATCAGTATCGTCAATCCGAATGGCGATATAATCCTGCGTTTGCAAGGCTGCATCTTCGTTGACCGTCGCCAATGGATTGCGAAGCGGCACATTAAAATAGGCAGCAATTTCTCGCGCAATACCGAGATGGCTAAGGCAGTCGGAGCGGTTCGGCGTAATAGAAATTTCATAGAGAATATCATCCAGCCCAAGATATGCGGCAAGCGGCTCTCCGACAGACGCATCACTCGGCAATTCCCAAATGCCGTCGCTTTCTTCCGCAATGCCGAGTTCTGATTTGCTACAAATCATGCCGTTGGATTCCACGCCGCGCAGCTTGCGCTTTTCTATCGTGAAACCGCCATTTGGCACAACCGCGCCGCCAAGCGCTACGGGGACTTTTTGTCCGGCGGCAACATTTGGTGCGCCGCAGACAATGGTATTGACTACGCCCGCTCCAACGGACACCGTACAAACCGAGAGTTTATCAGCGTTGGGATGCTTTTCTTTCGTGAGGACTTCGCCAACAACGAATCCTTTCAGTTTTTCACCCGGACGCTCAATTTTTTCGACTTCCAGCCCCAGCATCGTCAAAATACGCTCCAACTCTTCGGGCGACGAGGAAAAATCAACGAGTTCTTTAAGCCAACGTTGTGAAATAAGCATAATGAATAGCTTGGTTCTAGTGAAACAGTTTTTTTTTTTCTTCACAAAGATACGAAAGCTCTTGTTTTCTCACAGCCGTTTTCTCTGAATTGTAGCGCTTTTCTTCTGCTATCTAAAAAGTGAACAAAAGTGAACACTTCGCTTAGTTCCTGCCCTGAACCTCTAATGAGCATTCATATCTGACAGGCGTTACTTTCCCGTTAGCCACGGGTAGAAAAGTTCTTTGAAAGGGTGAATTATGACGATGATTCTTGCATGGCGAGATTTCGCAGGTTTATGGCGGCATTCCCGTCGCGGTCATGCCGTGAATGACAATGCGCACATTCCCACTCGCGCTCGTTGAGGCTCAGAGTTTCTTTCTTCTGACCGCAAGCAGAACAGAGTTTGCTTGACGGATACCAACGGTCAGCTATCACAAGGCGTGTTCCGTAGAGATTTGCCTTGTACTCCAGTTGCCGCCGTCCTTCGCTCATGCCCACATCGGCAATCGCCCGCGAAAGTTTGTCGTTCTGCATCATTCCTTGCACATTCAGGTCTTCAATCACCACCGCTTGGTTTTCGCGGCAGAGTTTGGAGGTGAGTTTGTGCCAGAAATCACGACGAACATTCGTGATTCGCGCATGAAGCGAAGCGAGGTTTTGTGCTGATTGAACGCGATTCTTTGAGCCTTTTTCTTTCCGTGAATGCCGTCGGGAACGAATACGCAAGCGGCGCAGATTGCCCTTGAGCGGCTTCGGAGCAAGCACCGTTTCGCCGCTCGAAAGCGTTGCGGCGGCTTTGATACCGAAATCTACGCCAACAACACCGTCGCTCGTCCGCTCGCGCCGCGCCTTGTCCTCCGGCACATCGACTTGCACCGCGACGTACCACCGATTGGCAATGCGACGAACACTTGCACCGACAATGCGCCCAACAAACCGCAACGGTTCACGCAAACGCACCCAACCGACTTTGGGCAGGTTGATACGCTGCCCGTCTATTAGATTGCAAAAAAGATAAAAACAGTATTTTGGATACTGAATTCACGAAATTCTCATAGAGAAACCAAACACAAGCCGAATAAAGTCTAACTTCCCGTCTGTACGTTCAAGTACCTCG
>JAAFHM010000553.1 GCA_013298375.1 Ignavibacteria bacterium
GAGTGCAAGGCGACAGTTGTCGGGGACAGGGCTTGCGCCGTACTTGATGGTGACGCGGGCAAGTGTTGATTTGCAGGATATTCCTTTTGGCGAAACGCGGTATTACGGCTATACCTTCACGTATCGGCATTTGACGGCGGCAACGATTTCGCTGGCAACCGTTCCAGTAGAGCGGATTCCTGCCGGGGCGACCTTTGCCTTTGCGACGACTTCCACGACCGCGCCAACGTCGGCAAGCACGTCATGGACTCCTTCGGGGCAGACACTCACGCTTTCGACCATTCAGCCGCCGACGACTGCCACGCAGACCGTCGAGGTTTGGATGCGGGTGATAGGCGGCACTGGCTCTGGTGCGGTGCGAGTGACCTTGGCACACGTGAGCGTGGGCGGGGATGCGCGAACGAATGTGCAGGATAATTTAACGGTGGTGGCGGATATTCAGGCGGTGCTTGCACCGATGACCACCGCAACGGCGTTTGGCGGAATACCGCTTCAAACCTCGCGCACGGTCTCTATCCCTATTCGCACGGGCGGACTGACGCAGCCGCTCACCATCACCGTTCCTGCGGAATTTGCTGTTTCTTTTGATGGTACAACCTTCCAAACAACTTCGCCGCTCCGCGTGATACCAAACGCCAACGGAACGCTCATGCTGACGATTCGCTTTACGCCCACAAGCGTCGGCATAAAATCACGGACGCTGACGATAACCAGCACGGGGCTGACTCGTTCCATCGCTCTGGCGGGGCGAGGTGTAGCGCGGACAACAGGCACAGGCGATGTGCAGCTTATTGATGGTTCATATTGGGTGGATAATGCGCTCTTCTTCCCGCGTGGGTGGTCGCACGCTTCGGGTGTACCGCCAGTGTTAATCACGAATGCAACACTTGGTGCCCGCCCGCCAATAGATGGTTTTACCTTCACGTCCGATATTAACAACCGTCTGCCCGGCACCAATACACTGGAATACGAACTCATGGAAGGAGCTATGATCGTCGGCGCAAATGCCAAATATCGAACGGCTGCAAATTTCCCGCCACAAGGGATTTATCCTGAAAATCCGCCTTCTACCATCAATCGTACGGACTTTGCGAAATATACAGCTACGTACGACTACCCCGAAGATTGGATTCTCTATATTGACGAATACCTCAAACTCTTGAATAACAAGGGAATTAAACTTATCTTTGAATTGCATTTGAGGCATTTGTACCGAAATTTCGATATCCAGTTTAACAACATTAAGATACCAAATAAGGAAGAAAACGCCTACGAACTCAATGCCGAAATGGATTTAGCAGACCAACGCAAGTTTATTCAGAAATTTGGTAAACACGAAGGCGTTTTGGGTTGGAATAGTGTTGCCGAGATGGAGCAGCATTTTCCGCAAGTCTTTGTGGGGGTTTTTAGAGAAGATGTATCACGATTTGATCGAACATTCTCTATTAAAACTAAATCGCTATCTGAGGTATTAGCCCATATGAAATCTGCTACCGACAATACTGCCATCGGTGTAAAGGCTTGGTACACCACGCAAGACGACGCAAAATCCATCTACGATGAATTGAAGAGCCTCAGCCCGTATCGGGTTGTTCACGAGCGCACACAAGCCGGTGCCCTTGCCCGTTGGGATGCGTATATCTTTAATCCTCTTATCTATGGCAATACCGCCAAACCCTATACGCAAGCAATGGAGGCAGAAACCTATCTCTTCCGACGACAAACTGAATTTAAAGAGTATTATCGGCGTTATACGACAGCAGATAACTCAATGTTTGTCCGTCAAGAATCCCATCCGGGTGCTGGCGCGAATTATCGCCAAAGATGGTATAATGCGACAGCCCCAACGTTTTTTATGAGTACCTTGGAAGAAGGGATGAACAATATGCGCCGCCATCTCACAAATTTCGAGCATCCCCGCGATAATGGCTATGGAGCGGTACTGCTCAAAACCTATACCGTTACGCCTGCTGTTACGGTGGGAGCATCGTGTTTTGGCGAAAACCAAAACCGCGCCTCTACCGTTGGTGAGCAGCTTTATACGATATTCAGTTCGCAGTGGTGGTTGCAAGAACCCAAAAATCCTGCTGTGGAGCGGGCAATGAATGTGGGTGGTTTTTTGGTCTGGATTTACGATTGCTGTTTTCCTGAAGATATTGTCAAGCAAAACAAAATCATCAAGGCATTCGCTGATTACCGCATTGGCGAGGCATTGCAGCAACCCAAGATTACGCCCGATTCCGTCGTGGTGGTGCGGGGCGGAAGCAGCCCCAACGCCATTAAGCGTATTGTTCGGCAATATGACATCGGCGGCAAACGGTATTATTATGTGATACTGCTCAATATGCTGGATAGCAAAAACGGCGTTCTGCCCGAAACCGTCCCCGAACCAAGCGGAGCCGAAGCAGCGGCAGAAAAACAAGCACAACTTTCGCAAGTCTATGTCGCACAATCCGGCGTAACGCTGGCATTCCCCGACCGTACCATCATTAAAAGTTGTGAAGAGATCGTGATGAGCGAAAGCACCACTGGCACAAGCCAATTTGCCGAAGTAAACACTCTTGCGCTCACGCAAAGCAATGTGGTGGGCTTGGGCTTGCGCCAAACGCTTCCGGCAGACTTTGCGGCGGCGGGTGTGCGTATCTTCCGTTTGGAATTGGAGCATCCTACAGCAACGCCAATAACTATGCTGGCGCTTGCCGACAAAAACACTGCTTCGCTCACAGAGTTCACGCATCCCAGACCCGAAGCAGAAGCAACAAGCATAGAAACAGAGTTTTGGCTTTCGGTTGCGCCCAATCCGGCACAAAACCAAATTGACCTCCAATTTACCCTGCCAGACGGCGACGAGACCGTCAGTCTTGCTATTCGTGATATGCTCGGACGCACCGTCCGGCAGCCATTTTTGCACACACCGTTCCGACTTGGTCTGCATTCCTATACCATTGATGTTTCCTCGCTTGCAAGCGGCTCGTATATCTGCACGTTACAGGTGGGTAATCGTCGTCAAAATCGTATCATTCACATTCTTCGTTAACTTCTCTTTTTTACCAATCATGAAAAATCTTATTGTTTTTCTCGCAAGCATGATTTTCTTGACCATGACGCTTAAGGCACAATCAGCATTTCCACTGAAAGATTTAACTGTCGGCAATCGCTTTGTTTATGAATACTACTACCGAGAGTTGTATCCTTCTCCTCCTCCGCTATCCAGACCGCCGGCACTTGATTCCAATTATCGCTATTACGACCATGTTCTGCGCGATACGCTAATCAATACACGGCGCTATGGCGTGGTCTTTCATTCCTTTGACAGCTCTATCACTCTTGAGCGCTCTGATGATACCACTGTCTATGTCTGGAATAATGGGGTAGAAAAGCCCCTCTACCGCTGGAATATGAAAAACGGTGATAGTATTGATGTCAATTTACTGGGATTTCGCTATCAAG
>JAAFHM010000085.1 GCA_013298375.1 Ignavibacteria bacterium
ATACTGAGCAAATACTGGGAAAATCCACAGCTTTTGCAGAGTTTAACAGCGTTCCCGTGGATACGCGAGCAACAAAAGAAGCAAAAACAAAGGCAAATTATCAAAATCTAAATCAAAACGGTATAACGGCATCGGAGGAGTTTGTTGATTATTCTCGGGCATTGACTCAATATCGCGGCTTGCATAACGTCATGCCATGATAAGGAAGCATTCTCGAAAGATGAAGATTGTTTGTATTTTAGGCACGGCAGATGACGGAGTTTATAGAAGTCCGATACTATTTTTCACCACCGAATTTGCAGGATAATTATGGGTAATTTCGACCCGCGTGTTCTCGCCTACGCTTGCTTTTTAGCGTTTATTTATGCACTGTTGGCGCTCGGCGCTTCGGCGTACCGACAAGTTTTGGATGATTTTGCCGCAAAAGATGTGAAACTTGGTGAAGACCTTGATATTTCCTACGACCCGCTTATGATGGTCATGTTGGGCGGTATCGCTGTGCTGACAGTGTTGTTTACGTGGATAGCGTTGGCATGGAGCGAGCCGCGCATCGAATTATACGTCGTACCGCTTTGCTTGCTTATCAATTTCATGCAGTTCTATTATCGAATGTACCAGCAGCGTCTTCAAATCAAGACATTAGGCGTAGTCGGACGAACGATTTTTGAGGAAGGATGGCGCTTGGTGCGCTACGACCACATTCACCTTGTCGAAGTTGAGCATGACCCAGTTTGGGATACCGTCGTCATCTATTATACTCTCGAAGCCAATGCCACAGGCAAGGATGTCGTGGAATTTCGCCGCCGCCTCACCCACCCAATGTGCAAAGAACTCGTCGAAGCACTCCGCACCCGCACCGATGCGAAGATTTTTGTGAAAGAATCCACAAAAAAAATACGTCCCGAAGGCGCATAAACACTCCATTTATCCTTTTGGCAGAGCAATTTGACCAAGTTCATGGACAAGGCGGATATTCTCTTCATGTGTTCCGACGGTAACGCGCAAACAGCCCTCGCAGAGCGCCACACCTGAGCGGTCTCGTACAATAATATTTTTCTGCACCAGTGCTTCATAAACAGCACGGGCATCGGTAAATTCTACCAAAATGAAATTGGCATCGGACGGAAAAACACGCTCAACACCTGATAGTTTCTGCAATTCTACGATGAGGAATTGACGTTCTTGTAGAATGGATTCTACAATATCCTTGTGCCAGTCGGTGTGATACAGCGCCGAAATTGCTGTTTCTTGCGTCAAAATATTGATATTGTAAGGCGGTTTGATGGTATTCAGAACACGGATAATTCCTTCATCCGCGAATGCCATTCCCAAGCGCAGTGCAGCCATACCCCACGCTTTGGAGAACGTTTGCAGAATGACCAGATTCGGGAAATCCGCCAGATGCGGGAGAAAACTCTGCTCTGCCGCAAAATCAATATACGCTTCGTCGAGAACCACAATACCATCAAAACCAGCAATGATGCGCTCTATCGCATTTCGTTCAAAAAGATTTGCCGTCGGATTATTGGGCGAACACAAAAAGATAATCTTCGTGCGCGGCGTAACGGCTTGTAAAATGCCGTCAACATCCAAGCTGAACGCACCCGCTTTCCCATCACGACGACGCAAAAGCGGTACGCGACAAACGACAACATTGTGAATAGCTGCGCTGACCTCGTACATTCCGTATGTGGGAGGCGTAATAATAATCTCATCGCCAAGCACTATCTCGCCCGAAGGCGCATAAACACTCGGTTCGCAAAACGCTCGCATAAGGAGATCTATCGGCTCGTCGCTGCCATTGCCGAGAAATATCGTACCCGTGCGGTCTGCGCTAAGATTCTTGATTTCGGCAATCCGACGCTTGAGCGCCATTTGGAGCGGATCGGGGTAACGATGTACGCCGATGCCATTTGGCGAGCCAAAAGCATTTTCATTCGCATCCAAAAAGGTCTGCGAAGTAATGTGAGGTGTAGCTTCCGCGTTACCTGTCGGATATTCGGAGCGAGCAGAAGAATATGGCTTCACGCCGAGGATGTGCTTACGCAATAGTGCAGAGAGTGGACGCATGAAATCTGAGTGGTGAGGAACAATAGAGGCTTTATTGATGCGGCGAAGCCCCTCACCCTGCCCTCTCCCAAAGGGAGAGGGTTCCAGAAGCAACTCTGTGTCTTGCCTTTCTCCCTCTGGGAGAAGGGTTGGGATGAGGGGAGCGTAATTAATATTAGAGCATAGCTTTGAGAATATACTCTTTTACCTTATCTGTCGAGACGCGAATCTGCTGCATCGTGTCGCGCTCTCGAATAGTAACGGTATTATCTTGAAGAGATTCACCGTCAATCGTCATGCAGAATGGTGTACCAATTTCATCTTGACGACGATAACGCCGCCCGACAGCGCCGGATTCGTCATACTGCACATTGAATGATTTTTGCAAATCACGATACATTTTATCGGCAAATTCCGGCATACCATCTTTTTTGACAAGCGGCAAGACTGCAGCCTTGACGGGAGCCAGTTTCGGGTGGAATTTCAGCACCGTGCGCTCGGCATCTTCACCGCCATCTGCCGTTGCACCAACGGTTTCAACATTGTAGGCATGGCACAAAAACGCCATAAATGAGCGCGATGCGCCGATGGAAGTTTCGATAACGTAAGGAACAAAGCGGTCTCTGGTGACGGTATCAACAAATTCCAATTTTTTGCCGGAATATTCTTCATGCCGACTTAAATCAAAATTAGTGCGCGAGTGAATACCTTCGATTTCACCCCAACCAAAGGGAAATTTGAACTCAATATCAACCGCAGCATCCGCATAATGCGCGAGTTTATCATGCGGCTTGAAACGAATCATATCAGGCGACATACCCAAGTCCAAGAACCACTGATGGCGCTGCTCACGCCAATACGCAAACTGCTCGGTATGCGTGCCGGGCTTGATGAAATATTGCATTTCCATCTGCTCGAACTCACGAGTACGGAAAAGAAAATACTTGGTGTTAATCTCATTACGAAACGCTTTCCCAATTTGCGCGATACCAAACGGGACTTTTTGCCGCGCAGAATCCAGCACATTGCGGAAGTTGACGAAAATCCCCTGCGCTGTTTCAGGACGCAAATAGACGACGCTATTGGTGTCCTCGACAGGACCGACAAATGTTTTGAACATCAGGTTAAAATATCGCACCGGAGTCCAATCTTTCGTCCCGCCAACAGGATCACCGATTTCTTCATCAACGATAATTTGATAAAAATCCTCCGGCTCGCGTGCTGCCGCAAGGCGCTCTGCAACTGCCGTTGCACGCTCCGTTTTGCCATTTTTCTCTAATTTGGCGATATAGTCTTCAATAAGATTGTCCGCGCGGTAACGGGCTTTGCTGGTCTTATTATCAATCATCGGGTCGGTAAAATTCGCCACGTGTCCACTGGCTTCCCAAACGCGAGGGTGCATGAGAATAGCCGCATCTACGCCTTCAATGTCATCGCGGTAGGTCATTGCCTTCCACCACGCATCTTTGAGGTTGCGTAAAAGTTCCACGCCCAAGGGACCGTAATCCCAGCAGCCATTCAAGCCGCCGTAAATTTCTGAGGATTGAAACACAAAGCCACGCCGCTTTGCCAGCGACACGATGGTATCTAACGTTACTTGTTGCATAGCATTTTGAGGAAATTACGAATGAGGAATTACAAATGGGAAATTGTACAACTCGCCAAAATAACAAACGGCAGTCCGCAAAAATACGCGGAACTGCCGTTTGAATCAAAAGTTATTTTTTTATTGTTTGCAATACCTACCCGCAAAAGCACGGGCAGTTTTTGCTTTTAGTATTTGATAACTTTTTGTACCATCCGACGCGCACCATCGGTAATTTCTACCATGTACGCACCAACAGGCAAGGAAGCAACATTCACCTGACGGTTGTAGCTGCCGGAAACTTGCTGCTCGGTAAAACTCATCACACGCTGACCAATCACATTTGTTACCGTAACGACAACATTCGTTGGACGGTCAAAACCACCTTGAATGGTCATCACATCACTGACGGGGCTTGGATAAACACTAAAGCCAGGAAGCGTATTATCAAGAACTGAAACACTGGTCGTAACGATCAAGATAGCGCCAGCCGTAGCTTGTCCATCACCGTTCAGAACAACAACGCTGTTCTCAAGCGGAGAGAAATTCACTGCCGGTGGTCTGTTTGATGCGACAGCAACAACAATGCTATTGGTGCTTTGCGAAATGATTGGTAACGGCTGACCGTTCAGAAGAACGGTAGGATTGTTGAAGTTTGCACCACTAATGGTAATGGAGAATGCTCGTCCGGGAGCAACACTGCCAATAGTAGTCATTGGCGTAATACTATTGATAACCGGAGCCGCAAGTCTCGCACCAACAGCAACGATGGCTGTTGTAGATTGCAAATCAGGATTCTGAATAGTAATATCCAATGAACGTGCTGTCTGGTTAAGATTAAACGGAACTTCATCAACAAGACGATTCGCCTCACGGGCAACTCGGTCAGCCACCGTGCCAGCGATTGTGATAAGAGCGGCAGGGTTGAAATTATTACCATTAATTACAACGCTGTACGCACGACCACTTGCGGTTGTTGTGCTTGGTATATAGCTCGTAATTTCTGGGGTTGGTCCAAGGGGAACACGCTCCACAATACTGAAGATATAGCCAATAGACTGGTTATCAGAATTGTTAATGGCAATATTCGCTAAACCCACTGTCGTCAACAGACTTGCTGGAATGGTGAGGGTAAGGCGTGTAGAACTGATAACATTCACCGGAACAGGTGTTGCGGACATAGCAGCCGTAACAAAGCCAGGACCAAAGAAACCGGAGCCTTGTACGTTAATTGTAACGCCGTTTGTACCAACAAAGACGGCACGCGGAGAGATTGACGCAATATCCGGGCGTGGCGCTTGACCAATACCATAATTCAACTCAGCAGACTGTCCATCGGAATTGGTAACGCGAATGCGTACAGTACCTGCTGTGCTGTTGACCGATGCAGGGATTTCAAGAACAACATTCGTTGCCGTTGTCGCACTAAGCAATCGTACGGTATTGTTGTTTATTGACCAACGTGCCTGTGAAAGGAAGCCTGTCCCGGTAACGTTAAGCGCGAACGCACTACCAGTTGCCGTCGTTGCTGGCGAAGCCGATACAAGAGTTGGAGCGGCAATTGATGTAACGGTAATATTCGCCGTTGTCGCGCCAAGAACAGGATTGGTAATAGTGCCGTTCGTTGCGTTAACGCGGAGTGTACCGGCAATACCACGAGCAATACCCGGGAAGCTAACGGTTACCAAAGTAGGACTTTGGGTACCAACGATTGTACCATTAACAATAGCGTTACTCGTTAAATTCTGAGCGGTAAACACGCGGAGGTTACCTAAATTCACCCCAGTAAAGGTAACAGTAAAGTTATCGTTGCTTACTGGCACCGTCGAAGGAGTGATACCGCTAATGATTGGCTGTACAACGGTTGGCGGCGGAAGAACAATTTTTGAAAAAGCAATAAGTGCTGTATTATTAAAGGCTGCGGTAAATGTGCCATTGAAGGAAGAAAGACCGCTTGCTACCGTAATAGTACCACCCGTTGTGCTTTCCACATAAGCAGCACCCGTCAATAATCCCAATGCTACACCATTAGCATTATACGCAGCACCACGCTGATTCGCCGAACTCCACTGTGGCGCAAGACGCAATGTATTTGCGTTGGCACCTGCTTGGGTAATTAACCACTCTGTATCAACAAAGTTTGGATAGTTTGCGGGCAGGGTCGTAATACCCGGACGAGCGCGAACGGTGAATACATCTGCCGTGCCAGCATTGCTCAAGGTAAGGGGCGTGTAGTTCGTTGCCGAGGTTCCGATAGGGAAGAAATACGAGGTCAGTGCGGAATTATTGATCGTCAAACCACCAGTACCATTGGTAATGATAAATGCCGTTGCCGATGTTGAGCGAATCGGGTTTGCAACTGAAAGACTAAAGTTACCTGCCCCGAGTGTCAATCTGTTTTGTGCGCCAGCAAGGTCAAGAACACCCGTTGGGCCCAGAACTATAGTGCTGCCAAGCGTTATCGAAGAACTTAAGCTAACGACACCACCAAAATTGGTAAAGTTTGTACCAGGAATAGAATCTGCATTACAAGAAGTACCGAGTGTCGCAACGGATGTTGCCGAACCGGCAACAAAGCGCCCTGTACCAAAAATTGAACGAACTCCGGTCATTCTAAAGGTCGTTGTTACACCAGCAGGAAGCGTCAGATCGCCACGAATCTCTAATGACGACGACGCGCCAAACTCCATCTGACCAGTAACCACCATCGCAGTTGCTGTTGTCAAACCACCATTAAATGGAGCTGCGAAGCGAGCAGCTGGAATCACGCCATTATTAAAGCCTACAACGGGCATGGTAGAATTAAGACCAAGCGAAACAACGCCTGTTCTATTCGAGCCGTCCAATCTACCGGTACCCTGTAAGCTATTATTGCCGCCTGTAAGCAAGAGTGTAGAACCTGGATTAACATTCAAATTACCATTGAGTATCAGAAAACTGCTGATACCCATGGTGAGGTTGCCTGTTTGTCCCAAGTTTGTCGAAGGGATAATAAGCTGACCTGCAAATGGCGTAGCGAAAAGCGCACCAGGCAATCCTGGCACTGAGCCACCATTAAAACCACTGCCAAGCGAAACAATCGCCGTTTGGTCTTGTGCTTGAATAACACCCGTACCAGGACCGATTGCTGGTGTGCTGGTCGTGTTCAAATTCAACGTGCGTCCTGAATTGACGAGAAGTTGAGTTCCGTTGGTGATGCTCAAAATTGCTGGTTGTGCAATGGTGGTATTCACCGAAACTGCATAGCCCGAACCAACGCTTAAACGTCCACCAAATTCAGCAGCAGCAGCCCCAGTCGTAATATCGCCCGTGCCTGTTGGCAACTGGCCACCCAAGGCACCATTAGCCAAGACAATTTCTGGTATATTGGTTGTATTCGGCTGTCCGACAAGCAAGCCGGCTCCTGGAAGCGATGTACCGGGCGCAGCCGACATTGCAAGTGTGACCTGCGATGAAGGGCTGATAGTAAGATTACCACCCAAGTTCAAAACACTTGTCGCACCCATGCTGAGATTACCAGTGAGTGTCATTGCTCCCATCGTAATCACTTGTCCAACAAAGCCAGTAGCAATACTAGCTCCGGGAACGGTACCAGCATTTGCACCAGCATTGAATTGTACCACGCTGGTCGCTGTTTGTGCGGTCAAACGTCCGGCACCACTAAGAGTGTTAGCGGCAGTATTGGTAAACTGCAAGCTAATACCAGCGTTCACTTGTGTATTGCCGTTTAACTGAAGAAGTGTGGAGTTAAGGACGGTGTAGTTTGCCGCAAAATTCACCCCATCACCAAGGATAATACGCCCGCCGAAGTTTGCAGGCGCAACACCGCTCGGCACGTTTGCCGTTGGAAACGAAGCACCGAGAGCATTATTGCCAAACGCCAAGTTACCCGTACCAACAAATGTTCCTGCTCCATTCAAACCAGCCGCTGCCGTCTGGTTCATGGTCAGAACATCGGGTGTGTTGACGGTGGTCGTGAAACCGCCCGTGGTGTAGATAGAGTTTGGACCCATCGTTAGACTGCCCGAAAGAGTACGCGCTTGGCTAATACGCAAGTCACCGTCAAAAGTAGGATTCCCCAAGTTTGCGCCGGGAATATCTTGTGTATTGGCATTATTTCTGAAGTTAGCTGCATTCAAAACAAGAACAGCCGTATTATCTTGTCCATTGATTCGACCAGCACCAAGCATACGCCCATCAATCGTCAGTGTACGACCGGAAGCAATTTGCAGAAGAGACCCCGTAGCAAGGAATAAAAAGCTACCATTATCAATTTGATAGTTCGTGCTGCCCAATGCCGACGAACCAGCGATAAAGAGGTTACCTGTTTGCCAGTTCGTGCCAGTACCTAACCGTGCTGCCGGCAAAAACCCCGCAAACGTGTTTGGTCCAATCGTTACTCGTCCGCCGGGTCCCGGTGCAGCCGTGCTGGGACCACCAGTGCGGGCAATAATCCGATTTGCCGCAGCACCCAACAATGCTGCTGTTTCGCTTTGCGTACAGTTCAGCGCCAAACTGTCGTTTACGGTCAAAATTCCGCCCAAGTCAAAAATAGCATTAGGTCCAGCATTCAGAACCGAAGTGCCAACGGCTCCCAGCGTCGCACCAATCTCAATCGCACCATCAGTTTGCAAGCGACCATTCCATGGATTGGAAAAGATATTACCCGAAACATTTCCGCCATTGGCACCCACTCCCAAGCGAAGGACGGAGGTATTGTCGGTGGCAGCGAATGTGCCAGAAGAAGCAAGGGGAAGTGCTCCTGCCGCATTGTTATTGATGTATATCAGCTTACCCGCAGCAATCGTAAGAGTGCCAGTAATATTAAAAATGCCATTGGTATTGTCAAATTGAAGAATCGTCGTCGCTGTTGTGTGGGTAGCATTCAGATTTCCGCCCGTATTCAGTGTACCGGTGACAGAAGTAACAAAACGCGCACCATCAAGTGTACCGCCATTAAAACCGGGACCCAGAGTAACGGACATCAGATTCGTAATATTGATCCTGCCAGCAGGGACACCACTGCGCAGCGAGTTTGCTACGGTATTATTCAAAATCAAGTTCGTCGTACCTGGTCCTGCGGGATTCAACTGCTCGTGCAATGCCAAAACACCCGTTGCACCGATTGTCAGAGTGCCAGCGAGTGTGGAAACAGCATTTTTGGTTTTGAGTGTACCATTGAACGGATTCGCAAACCATGTACCTTGGATAGCAGCTGGTCCACCGACAAAATCAACGACAGAATTTGCCCCTGCACCTTGCAAATTACCAGCACCAGCAATTGCTGATGCTGCGGTGTTAATGGTTGTAAGTTCAACACCAGCATTCAATGTTGTTGTGCCGACAAGATTGAGGGTACCGTTAGCATCAATGAGCAAGCTGGAAGTCAACGCCAATGCGCCGCCTGTCTGGATAGTACCATCGAAGTAATTTGCGGTGCCAATAATTGCACCAACGTCACCAAAGAGCGAACCAGAGATAGATGTTACGCCACCGCCAAGCTGTACTGTTGCCATAGCATTGCCAGCGTCAATAACACCGGTGCCAGTTTGTACCACAGGACCGTTGAAAATAATTCTGCTTGTCGCGCCGGAAAGAACAACCGTTCCGCCGATAGTTGCCGTACCGTTAACCTGCACGGTCGAACCAGCAGGAATTGTAAGGGTTGTGCCAGCAGGAACGCTCAGGAAATTGGTAATCGTCAATGTTCCGGCTCCGATACCAACGTTGCTTGTGCCGCCGATTGTCAACGATGTAATTGCAGAAGCAGGTGTGTCAGTAAAATTTACTGACGTATTGACACTTACATCGCCATTATTAGCAGCCTGACCGGGATAGCTCGCCGTCATGGTTGATTGATTCCATGTCCCATTAAGGGTAATGTTAATCCAGGTCGTCCCGGTATTGTACGTAAACGTCTGCGCCCAGCTACTTGCCACAGACAAGGCAAAGAGCAACGCAAACAGCGTAGAAAAACGTTTGAACATAAATGTACCTTTAATAATAAAAAGTGATAAGATTTTCTGCATCAATCAAATTCTGTGGAAAAATATTTGTGAAGAGGGTTCTCCACACAGCAAAAATACATCTTTTCCACAGGTAAACATAGTCACTGAAAGTCAGGATATACTATGACCAAAAGTCATAGTGTTAAAACGATTATTTTTTCCATTTAATGCCGCATCCGACAGCTTTTGTCATTGTGACGGCAGGAGTTTTGCCCGCTATGAGTGCAGCAATCGCTGTTTCGACATATTTTTCTTTTACGGCATCAGCGCTTTCGCTGTTGTCGTCTAAGGCACCGATATACGCGACTTCGTGCTTATTGGTATTTTTCTTGAGAAGGAAAATATGCGGTGTGCGGGTTGCGCCGTAGGCTTTAGCGATTTCTTGCGTTTCATCGAAGATATAGGCAAACGGATAGGATTTCTCTTTTGCGCGTTTGACCATATTGTCAAATGAGTCTTCGGGATAAGCGACGGGATCGTTGGGGTTGATAGCGACAACGGGATAACCTTTAGCGGCAAAAGTCTTGTGAAGCGCAATAATACGGCTTTCGTAGGCTTTCGCGTAAGGGCAATGATTGCAGGTAAAAACCACAATCACACCCTGGGCATCGGAATAATTGGCGAGAGATACCATTTTCCCATCCACATTTTTCAAACGGAAATCTTGGGCAACATCACCGACTTTATAACCGTCGGCAGCAGACAACACAGAAGCAACGCAGAATAGCGCGACAACAAGAAAAGTTTTCATTGCTTTGATAAAATTAATTGACAAAAAAGACTACTAAACTACGGAAATAAATATGTCTTTACAAAATCTTTCAACTCATCATACGCCATTTTCTTTTCATAAAATGCCCGTTGCCCAAATTTCGCTCCAATAATTACCGTTGCAGGCATTGAACCCGACCACGAAGAATCAACCGCATCAATCTCCGCGCTTTTCGGCGGTCCAAAAAAAACGACAGGTGCGGCAAGATTACGCTTTTGAACAAAAGGAATAACTTTTTTTGCAATATCCCGCTTAAAGTCAAGGCTGACAAATACCACTTGCAACGGCTTTGCTCCGGCTTTCGCAGTTGCATATTCGCGGTGAAGTCGGTCAAAGGCGGGCATTTCCTCAATACACGGCAGACAACTCGTTGCCCAGAAATTGATGATACGCACAGTGTCGGCGTTTGGTTTCATCAGGGCTTGAAGGCGCTCGAAGGTAATAATTTCTACCACAGGGCGCTTAGAGGCTTGCGCAGCCAGTGGCTTCGCGCAGAGGAGTACATACACCGAAAGTGCGCCCAGAATGAGGGCTTGCATACACGGAAACAGACGAACACGCCCGCCCCGTCCGGCGGCTGAGGAGCGCAAGAACGCTGCCGTCGGGCGGGTTTGAGGGAAGCAATTTTTACTGCGTGTTCGTATAGGTTGAAGTTTTGTCTGAACCATAGCGTTATTCAATGAAAGTGTGGATGAAATTCTATACTCAACAAGGGTAAGGGTTACATACGCAGCACCCGCTTGGGCGGCAGCGTATTTGCTCTCCTCAGCCCGCCGGACGGGAAGAATTTTTCGACCTCCTCTGGCATATCACGACAGCATAAGCGCCATCCGTGTTCTCAAGCCGCTTGCCGTGCGGACTTCCACAAAATAGAGTCCTCCGGCAAAAAGCGCAGGGCGGAGCGTTGCAATGCCGTCGGAGGCAATCGCAATGCCCGTAGCAGCAAAGACGATCTGTCCAAGAACATTATAGATAACGACATCCGTTTGGGTCTCGTTGGAAAGCGGAAATTCGATATTGATATCGCTGCCAATGCGCAGACTATTTGGCGTTAAGCGTGGCTGGGCAAGCAGAGTGTTTGTGCGCTGTGCCAGTGTATCGCGGTAAAGCCGCACCGCTACATCTGAGACGTAAAAGCCATCAAACTCAGCATCGGCATCGCTCAAAAGCCCAAAACGCAATAACACATCCTGCCCCAAAACCTCGCGCAACGAGCATTCCTGCCGAATCCATTGCGGGAAATTGCCATCAAAGCCAAAACCACTATTGAATGCTCTTGTGGGCTTCATAAGCGAGGTGCGAAGAGGCTTCCATGTTGCGCCGTTATCTGCCGAAACCTGCACCACCCCTATATCCCCATTGGATTCGACCGACCAGCGCGTCTGAAATTCCAGTGTGGCGGCTTGGAGATTACGCAAATTTAATGGAGCCGCAGTTCGAGCATAACTGCGGGTATTAGAAAAATAATTCCCGGAAGGGCTGTCGGTGAGCGCCGTGCGCCCCGTCAGTGCGTCGCGCACGACATCCCAGCGCCCCAAAAGCCATTTGCTACGGTCTGCTTCACTGGCAAAAAGGATTTCGCGGGAGAACTGCGCAACTTGCGCCTGCAATGTGTCGCGGCGTGGCGTGTTTTCTTGCGTGATGAGAATTTCGACGGGAACAATGCCACCATTGGCAATCGTGGTATCAAAGGTGCAGTCAAACGCCTCGCGCACAAGTTCCGTCGAACGCAAGGCACGGAGCGTTCTATCGGCACGCAAAATGGTCATTCCCTTTGCCAACGGGCGGAGTGAAATTGCCGCCAGAGTGCTTGCATTCTGAATCCCGATATTCTGCACTTCGACAATAATTCGTGCTAGATTTGTTTGAGGATTTTCCACGACATAGGACTGCACCGGACGGAGATTCACCGCCGCGCTCCACGCTGTCATGCGGTTTGTGCTGATATTTTCCGCACCATGCGGAATAATGCGGTCGGGCGTGGGATAGAATTCATCATCCGTCGTACCGACTTCGGGCGTGTACGCCATAATTTTTTTGCCACTCATGCCATCGTACATCCAATCATCCGACGCACCCCGCACAGCATAGCCAACGGTCTGCAAATCGCGTCCGCCGGAATACCGATTATCTTTCGTAATTTCAGCCGTAAGAGCGCGGAAGTAGGTGGAATCAGGGGTTTCGGTAGCGACGTAGGAATACGGATAAATGAGGAGATTGCTGTAGGAATGATAATTGATAGCGGTGCGAAAATTGCGGCGTTGACAAAAGTCTCGTATTGCTTGCGTTTCCGGCTCGGAAAACGGCTCCGTGCCGCGATAGGTGTCGCTGCGGGGGTTTGTGGAAGAGCCGCCATTAGGCGCATTCCAAAAGGCTTGTGTGCCATAATTCCGATTCAAATCCACACCGACAGAACCATCAAGATTGCGCTGTCGATTTTTACGCCACATACCGCCACCGCCGGGTGCAATTGACTGATTGTAGGCATAACCATCGGGATTAACCACTGGAACGACGTACATTTGACGATTATTCAGCAAATACGCGGCTTCTGGGGTATTTTCTTGAAATTTTTCTAACAACCACCACAAATAATAAATGAGCGAGGCAGCGCTGGCGGGTTCGCG
>JAAFHM010000584.1 GCA_013298375.1 Ignavibacteria bacterium
CGCTTGCTGGTAGAGTTTGTGCAAGTTCGTATTTTTCCACAAACTATTCGGGTCGGTGATTTCAAAATCGCCGCCCTGCACGTCAAGCGTGATGGTGTCTGCAGTGTAGGTTTGGAGTTTGATTGCCTGTGCGCCAGTTTTGGCAGCAGCTTCAACAATTTCTAAGGCACGGTCGAGTGATTGATTGTGATTACCGCTCATTTCGGCGATAACAAAGGGCTTGTGCGCCGCGCCGATAGTGTGTTTGCCTATTTGGAAGTCGTGCATAGTGCTTGATTACTTGATATTGGATTATTTGTTATTTGTTGCTCGTAATTATTCGTCGTCATCGGGAATACCGTGCAGAATGTAGTTCAGTGCCTCTTGTTTAATAGCCTCAACATCCAGCATTGGTGCGAGTTGTTTGTGCGAATACTGACCTCCGAATGCCTCCGAAGCCGCATCCATAAGGGCGTAGCGGTAGTATTCATTCAAAGCATCACGTAATTGCAATTCGTTCATGTAAAAGCCGCCTGCATCATCGCGTTGATTCGTCTTGCGAATATCCAACGTTGCATTGCGAATAGTGCGCTCCCATGAAGGTGTAGTGCGCTTTTCGGCGTGTTTTTTGATAATGTGCATCATCAGCAACACCATAAAACTGGTGATGCGGTTGATTTTATCGCGTTTTGCCATATCTGTTAATTCATCAACGAGAAAAAGCGCCTCGGAGGTGCGTCCTTGCTCAATGTAGTGGCGGAGTTCGAGTAATTCTTCCATGATTCTTCCTTGAAATTATTCGTCGTCGGAGATACCGTGCAGAATGTAGTTCAGCGCTTCTTGTTTGATTGCCTCGGTGTCCAGTATTGATGTTTTACCGGGATCAATGCTTATTGTTTCTGGGGAAATTCACTCAGCGTGTAGCCGCCCGTAAGCATTGCCATTGCTCGTTCCTTGACGATTTCCGCCTCAATCTTTGCAGCAATCTGCTGGCTTGTGAATGCGCCACCAAATGCTTCGTCGGCAGCATCGGCAAGGGCAGAATGGAATACTTCATCCAGTAAACCGCGTAATTCCTCATTGCTGAGATAGTTTCCGCTTGCTGTGCGGCGTTTGTTTGTCCGTTGGATTGCTTCCACACTATTACGAATGGAGCGCTCCCAAGAGCGCGTTGTTACTTGCTCGGCGGACTGTTTTATACAATGCAAGAGCAGAACAATCAGATAACTTTCGATTTTCGTGATTTTGTCTGCACGTGCCATATCGTCCATCTCGCTAATGATATGCAAAGCATCGTCATAACGCCGCTCTTCGATGCAATGCCGGAGTTCTAAAAGTTCTTCCATAGTTCACGGGGGTATTACGATTTCATTTTTTGTTTTAATGCTACAATCCGCTTGTATGACTCATTGATTCTGGCTTCAGAGATTTTTCCTTCCTTCACCAAACGTTTGATAATATCTGTTGCTTTGGTGATAATTGCGGGGTCGTACTGTAAATTATTCCCAAAGCAGAGAATATCCACGCCTGCATTGATACACTTCTCCAATGCCACATCCAGCCCGTAGTGGTCAGCGATTGCGCCCATTTGCATATCGTCAGAGATAACTACGCCTTGATATTTCAAGCTATCTCGCAAAATGCCTGTGATGACGCGCTTGGAGAGCGTCGCCGGAGCATCAACATCTAGGCGGTTGTTGAAGATGTGCGCAGTCATAATCATATCCACTTTTCCTGCGGCAATCAGTGTTGCGTAAGGCATGATTTCATCAGGCTTCCATGAATCACTCACATCTACAAAGCCCTTGTGGGAATCGGCTTTCGACGAACCGTGTCCAGGAAAATGCTTGAGCGTTGTAACGATGCCTTTCTTACGATGCTCTTCAACAATAATTCCCGCCTGAGCCGCAACGACGCTTGGCTCTGCGGAAAAACTCCGCTCAATTTTGCCAATAACGGGATTTTCAGGATTGACGTTCACATCCACCGACGGCGCAAAATTCAAATTAAAACCGTTTTCAGCGAGTGTTTGTGCGGTTTTAGCGGCATAACGGCGTGTGGTGTCCGGGTTGTTGATTTTCCCCAAATATTGCTGTGAAACCGACGGCGCGAAGCCATATTTTTCCTTCAAACGATTCACTTTGCCGCCTTCTTGGTCAATGCTGATGAAAAGCGGCAGCCCTGTTCCACTCTGGCTTGCAGCCTTGCTGAGTTGTGCCGTGAGTGCGCGGACTTGTTGAGGGGATTCGATATTCCGCTTGTAGGCTTTTGTCGGGACATCAAAATCAAAGAGAATCACGTTTCCAACGCGCCCCTCGCGGACATCCCGCAGAAATGGGTCGTTGTCGGGAAGCGCCATTCCGCGAAAGCCGATAAGCAGCATTTGCGCGATTTTGAGATCAAGGGAATCGCGTGTTTGCGCAGCGCATGAGACAGTAATGAGGGCTAGTATAAGCGCGGTAAGTACCTTGTTTTTCATGGTAGAGTGTTATTAGACAAAATTTCAAGCTAAGGTATTTATTTGTATAAAGTTGCGTAAATTAGCCGATAAATCCTTGTCTCATCGACTATATTTTTTTTATGAAGTCTGAACGTTCCCAATCACCGCTTTCAAGCGCGTATTTGCGCCACTACCCGAAACGATTTGAACGCATTATTCGGTATGAGCGTCGAGAATTTTGACGATCTGTTAGAGCGTGTGAGTCAAGAGCGCTTGCAATCTCTTCTGGCAGCCCAAGTTCTTTGGGATGCCGATCGAACAGAACGCCTACATGAGAACACCAGCAAAGATCTTGCCGAACATCGTTGTATCACGCTGTTGTATCATCGTCAGTACATGATGCAAGAAGTGTTGGGTGCTGTTTTGGTATGGAACAAGGGCGCGTGAGCAATATCGTCACGCGCATTGAGCCATGGCTTGAAGCCGCACTACCAACACCACAAGTGCTGAGTCACCGAATCGCTGACCAGAGAGAGGTGATGCCGCCAGAAACCGTTGAATCGTTCAGTATGGTGGTGATTGGCGATGGTGCCGAACAGGCAAAACAACGCCCCAAGAACGCAGAAGAGCAGCGAGATGACCACTCAGAAAAAAAACTTTATACCAATAAGGTTCAAGTCCTTGCCACACCAACGGGATTGATTCTCGACCTTTCAAGTAGCACAGGCGACTCGGTTCATGATTTTAAGCAGTGGAAAGGCCTAGACCCGAATGCGGGACTTCATCGCATTTTCCG
>JAAFHM010000302.1 GCA_013298375.1 Ignavibacteria bacterium
TCAGCAAATAATCGCTATACAAATCCAACAATTCCGTTTTCATAACCGTTTCCGCTAACGTTAGCAACTTGTGATTTTACCTTCCAAATATACTTGGTTTTTCACGTCCTTGCGTAAGGTGAGTTATTCATAAGGCGTGGGAGCCGTATGTTTTGGTGCGTCTTTTGGCGATTTTTCTTCAGCCACCGCGCCCGTCGGCAGCCCTAAAATACGACCAATCAAGAACACCAAATACAAGTTCCCAAAAAGTGATTCAATCACCGACACATTGCGCACAAGACGAGAAAGATGCTCATAGCCAGCATCTACGCCGCCCAGCGTAGCATAGCTAAAATAGACACCACCCAAATAACTAGCAAATCCGACAGGAATTTCTACACCAAAACAGCCCGGACTGAGCAGGTTCAAAATATCGAATACATCACCGAAAACAAAGCCAATCATCAAATACACACACGCCGAACCCCAGAGTTTATCACTTGTTACGCGACTACCCGAAAAAATATCCCGTATCGAAAGGGTGATAATATACGATTGAATAATGGTGAGCGAACTATGAATGAAAATGTAGTACGGACGCGGGTTATCAAGCAAGCGTCGGAAAGGATTTTCGCCCATTGCGCCCAGAACAAACAGCACCATCAGCCATGCCAGCGAACCACGCACGATAAGCATATTGCTCGTGAAATTGCGCATCATATCCCACAACAGCAGCAAATAAAAGCCCGCAAAGGCGATAAAAAGCGTATAAACCCATTTTTGAATATCCACAAAGCCAATACCTGCCAACAAGTCTTCAAGCGTCATCAAAATCGTAATGACCGTAACTTGTATGACGACAATATTACGATAATCCTTCAGTTTCTCGCGTTGAAGCGCTGTTGTGGTTAGTTGGCGCGTTAAAAAACTCATGACTTTTCTCGCAAAAGTGGGTGAGAAACAGGAAATAATGATTAGGCAAGAGCGTAGAGAATCGGCTTACTTGGCGAAGCATCACTTTCGAGACTTGCTATCTGCAAATTAAGGAAATATGCGCCATCTGGCACAATATCGGGAACAAAAATCATTTCGGTAATGGTTGCATCAAAGCGAGGCGCATAAATACTATCGTCGTGATATTGCCAAAAAGCGTGATGCGCCGAGAGTTTCCCGCCATCATCTTCTTTATCCACCGAAGGCAAGTCCAGCAAAAAGTGTCGTATGCCGCTTACAGCAAGAGCTTCAGCCGCTTCGGGTGTCAAATACGGTGGATTTGCGCCAGAATAACGACGAAAGGGCTTATCGGCGCTGTTCGGCAAGGTGCGCAAAATGAGCGCCGAAACGTCCGTATGCAGCCCTTTGACGGCGCTTCGTATTTGCTTTTCACTTATCGCAAAATCGCCATTTGCCAAGCGCTCTGGCTCTAAAGAAACAAGCGCCGCAAGCGCGAAAAACCGCTTGAGGGTCTGATTAATCGTGATGCGCTCTTTGGTGATATGCCCGATGCACTCAGTGTGCGTACCGTTTCCATGCGGGTTCAAGAGCAGATTTTCGCAATTACACGCGCCGCCCTCTGCCACGCTTCCCACGAAACTACCCGCCCGAAATGGCGTAAATTCGGGTTGTTGGATAAAAAACGCATTGGGATTTGCCTCACCGGAACGGAGCGGAATGCTGATGTCCAGAGGCTTGGAGAAATCCACCTGCAAGGCGTTGTGTTCGGTTTGAATTGTTGCAAGCATAATAGTTTTTTCCTGCAAATGTACGCAAAATCATGTTTTGAATTCAAGTTTTCCTAAGGCGAAACAGCTATACACAAAAGGCTGCACCCGTGCAACTAAGCATTGGTGCAGCCTTTCGTGTTCTGGAAGGAGTGCGGTTTTCTCAAAGCAAGAGTTAAGTTCTTGACCAAAAATTATCCGGTATCAACAGCAAGGCAGTATGCTGCCTTGTTCCATAGATTTTACCGAAAAACTATTGAGCAAGAACTTAGTCACCTTTTTTGCTGACGCTGCCAGCACCGGAAACTTCTTTAGAAACCGTTTTAGGATTGCCGTAATAGCGAATATCACCAGCACCGGAGACGGAGACGTTCAATTCTTCGCTCACGCGCACTTCGACATCACCTGCGCCGGAAACCTCAATACGGGCGTTTTTGACTTGAAGGTCGCGGGCTTTGATTTCGGCAGCACCGCTTGTTTCCACGTCGAGCGTATTTGCGCTTCCGCTAATATCGACATTACCAGCGCCGCTTGTTTCCACGCTGAGTTTTCCGGTTTTGACCGAAGCCTTTACCGAGCCAGCGCCGCTTGTGCTGATGCTCAATTTGTCGTTATTTACGCCTTTGATAATCAAATCGCTTGCGCCGGAACTTTGAACATCCTCAAGGTTTTGGGTGGCAATGCGAAGACGCAGCTTTGTTTTGGGTGAAATATTTTGCTTGGTTTCGATGTAGAGTGTGTTGCCGCGAACGGTTGTGGTAATATCTTCCAAAAGATTATCGTCGGCGGTAATTTCGATTGAGGGTTCTTTTCCGCAAACAACCTCGACATCAAACGCTCCACCGACATCAATGCCGATAAATTTCGAGGCTTCACGTATTTCGGTGCGCTCTACGCCGCTTCCTTTTTTGCCCCAGCCCCACCAGCCATCGTGATTATTTTTGAAAGCAAACAGAATCACTCCTGAAATAAACAGCCCTGCGAATAGTATTTTGCGTATCATGGTAACACCTCAAACAAAACAAATGGTAGAAGTAGAAAAATTTCTTTTTTGTGCTGTACGGCAGTGAAGGGAAAAAAGTTTCACGCCGAAGCATTGGCAGGTGACGTAGAGGTGAAAAAATAATTGTGGTCTCGGGCAAAATACCCTTGTAAAGCACTGAATAAATCGTAATTTGCATTGTGGCTTTTGGTTTTAGCGTGGCAAAAGTTGCGACAAAAACTTCATTAGTTTATAGTTTGGAAGTTCTTTGTGAGATTTTTCTTGATTTTCTACGCTCCTTGAGGTTTTTTGTATGAATATCTACGTTGGCAACTTGCCATACTCCGTTGGTACAGACCAACTCCGTACCTTGTTTGAAGCATATGGCACGGTTGACTCATCATCCGTTGCGATGGACAAATTTACCGGTCAATCCCGTGGCTTCGGCTTTGTGGAAATGAACGACGAAGCCGAGGCGAAAGCTGCGACCGATGCGCTCAACGGTATGCAGTATAATGGACGCGAATTAGTGGTCAACGAAGCTCGTCCCCGCGAAGAGCGTCCGCGCCGTGAATTCCGCCCTCGTGGTAATGGCGGCGGTGGTGGAGGTTCCCGTGGCGGTGGCTTCCGTTCCCGCGAAGGTGGCGGTCAGCGCGAACGCTTCTAAGAGTTCTCGTGTCGCAATGCTGAACATTCGACGTACCTGATTCAGGTGTAGATATTCGGTGCATCCATTGTGGTTTTACCCTCATGTTCTGCTTTCTGAGAGTGTCTTGTCGTCGTTTTCCAGCCGAATGTTTTTCCAAGCGTGTGGTTGCTTTTCCTAGGCAATCACACGCTTTTGTTTTACCCTTATTTGCCCCTAAAGTCATTCTAAATAACACTTTTCAATAGTTGACGTGTCAACGTTATGAAAAGGTAATGCCGCCGTCTGCAACAAGAGTGCGAACTTTGCGTAGAAAAACATACGCAAGCCGATCGGGCATTGTTTGTCCGTCGCTACTCTGTTTCACTTTCTGGACTATACTCATGCTTTCCGATATCGAAATTCCTGAAATCCACAATGCCGCAACAGCACATAACAGCAATGCTCGTCAAGCAACGGGAGCGGCAAAATATGGAGCAACGGAACTTAAACATTATATTCCCCAAGCAACCTTTCGTGGCTTTACGGCAGCAATCGTGAGCGCTTCCTTGCTTTTGGGCGGCTATGCTGGCTTCTTAGCTTCGGCATCGCTTTCCAGCAACAAAGGACCAACCATCAATAAGATGAAACTCACGCAGTTGCCACCGCCACCCGCCCAAGCAGAAGCTGCTCCACCGCCACCTACGACTGCACCGGGTCCGGCGGCACGTGCCGGAACGCCTGTTCCCGTGCCGGATGCGCTGATTGCACCCGATATTAAAGATTTTGCCAATGTTGATGAAATCTCGCGGGCAAGCGCTGTCGGTGGTAGTGGCGAAGACACAGGGTATTTGGGCTTGGCAAGCGAAATTAGCGAGGAAGTACGCGAAGAAGAGCCGAATGCGTACGAATTTATGGCTGTGGATAAAGAGCCGTATATTGACATTGCAGAATTACAAAAACGCATTGTTTATCCCGATATTGCCCGCCGCGCTGGAATTGAAGGCACAGTCAATATTCGTGTTTTGATTGACAAAAAGGGCAATCCGAAAAAGTATATCATTGAAGCAACGGATTCCGATTTACTCAATAAGGCGGCTGCCGATGCCGTCATGTCGTCGCGCTTTACGCCCGCGATTCAAGGCAATACCCCGCTTGATTGCTGGATTAGTATTCCAATAAACTTCCGTATGAAGTGATGACAAAACGAGTTACGGGCGGCAAAAAGTCAAAATAACGCTTGATTATTGTTGCAGCAAAACCAAATCGCCAAGCAAAAGTCGTTCCAATTCTACATTGGTAACGATTTTTACTTGGCTTTTTTGTGCTTTTTTCGCATTTTGGGCTTCAGAACGGCGTGTCTATGCAAATTCTGTTCCATATTCACGCCGTCATACCCCAAACACGACCCTATCATCATTTCCGCTTGATTTCAAGCAGCATTTTACGAAAGCGTCAACAATTATGATTGGTCTCGGATTAGGACTGGAACTGGGCTTAGAGCAGAAGCTCACCCCGCAACAAGTTCAATATCTCAAACTTCTGCAACTCACGGGCTTGCAGCTTGAGCAGCATATTTCGCAAGAGCTGGAAATGAATCCTATGCTCGAAGAAGGAAGTTTGGAAAATGAGTTTGGTGATGACACGGAATTAACATCGGTCGAAACCATTCCCGAAGATGCGCCAAATGAAGCCGACGGCGACAAGGACGACCGCGAGAATGATTTGAACAATGACCTCACAGCAAGTGCCGACGATAATTTTGAGGCGTTCGACCGCGAAAATGGTGTCAATGATGAAGAACAAACATGGGTAGATTTTATCGAGGACGAAGGAAATCCTGCCAAATACAACAGTGATGACGAAGATAGCGAGGGCTTTCCCATGCCGGAAAGCCGCTCAGTGCTTGACGAACTCGAAGACCAGTTGAAAATGCTCAATCTTACCGAGGAAGAATTGGTGATTAGTGAAGAAATCTTGGGAAGTATTGAGCCGTCCGGCTACCTCTACCGCGACCTTGCGGAAATTGCTATGTCGGTTAATGAGAAAATTGATGCTCTGAACGAAGTTCGTAAAAAAGAGGCGCTCACCGCTACGCCAAGCACCAACGGCTATCACCATCGCCGCGATTTTCTGGATGATTATCGTGACGACGACGACGATGATTTCGACCCCGATGATTTTGAAAGCCGCGACCTTTCGCTTGTCAAAAGAAAAGCCGCCAAAGCACCCGCCCATACGCTTGCCAACCCTGCAAAGCTCTTGCAGCACGTCAATGTGGATATGGTAGAAGAGATTTTATTTGAAATTCAAACCCTTGACCCGCCGGGTATTGGTTCCAGGGATTTGCGCGAGTGTTTGCTGGCACAGCTTGACGCGCTGCCCAAGCGCAATGCCGCACAGCAATTAGCAAAACTTGTGCTGGAGAAATCTTTCGAGGCATTTCGCATGAAGCACTACGAAGTGATTATGCGTGAACTCAAGGTCAGCGATGTGTATTTGCGCGAGGCAATCAAAGCGATTCGTGCGCTCAATCCGAAGCCGGGTGGCTTGGAAACAGGCGGCGCAACGAGTTCCATCATACCGGATTTTCTCATTAGCTTTGATGAAGAAAAAAATGATTTTTTCATTCAACTCAATGACACCCGTGTTCCGACGGTGCGCGTGAACAAAATGTACGAGCAGATGAAAAATCAAGTACGCGAGTTCACCCAACGCGGCATGAAAAGCCAGCGCATGAACAAAGACAC
>JAAFHM010000312.1 GCA_013298375.1 Ignavibacteria bacterium
TGGCTGCCTTTGGTGGAACAGCCAAACTCGCCGTGCTTGCGGCATGGAAGAGCTACGGCGCAGTGCTTGTGTCCGCGTGTCTTGCCTCGCTCGTCACTATTTTGCTTCTGGATTGGCGTAGTGGGAATCTCTTCCAAAGCGGCTCCAATACGTCGTTTCGCGGGGGGAACGCTGGTGACATCGTTTCGCCTACAAACCCTGTGTCGGGCGCTGCATCAGGTTTTGGCAATGCATCGGGGAATAATGCGGGGTTTGGGCAAAATCGGTATTTTGCCCAGAGTGGCGGACAACCTCGCTACGGCGTAACGACCGACACCGTGCGTGAGCGCATCGTGATACGAGAAGTGGTGCGGTATGTGCCAATGACGGCTGGGCAGATGAGCGCTATTCCAGCGACGGACAATCTTGCTACAAACCAGCAAGAAAGCGCCTCCGACGATAATTCTTCCTTTGCCCCGCCAGCGTTGCAATCTGTTCCGCCGCGTAAGCAGTTGGGCGATGATATACTTGCTAAGGCAGTAACAGCAACGCGCACAGCACTACCAGACAATACGCTAAAATCAGCATCATCCGAAGAATCATTCGCCGATATTTTGCACCGTTTCCGGCTTGGTGTGCGAGGTTTTACGGCACTTTCAATGCCTCCACCAACAATGGAGCCAAGCGCCACGCCATTTTTCAATAATGCCGCCCTCAGCCTTCAATACGCCTTGTCGCCGAATCGTTTTATTGGCGTGGAAGTGGGGCAAGAAGCATTTTTCCAACGCTACCAAAGCACGGAAAACCAAGATACCTACACCATTACGCAATATCCCACGCAGTGGTGGGCTGGTCTGACCTATCGCTACAACTTCACGCCCGAAGAACTTTTTTCACCCTACGCCAGTGCTACTCTGGGCGTGGCAACCTACGGCTTTCTGGGGCGCACACACATTGGCTGCACGTATTCGCCGGACGGCGTAACGCAGTTTTTGTTGGGCTTGGAGGCAAGTGCGCTGGTCTATGGGCATCAAGGCACGAATTATGTGTCGCCGAAGCTGGGTGTGACGTATGGGGTTTCGTTGCGGTGGTGATAGCTTTTTCCGTATTTTTCTCATTATTTTTGAAATGCTCTATGAATAATCGTCTGTTTCTTTTCGCCGTAATGCTTATCCTATTCGGCTTTACAGCTCGTGCGCAGCAAGACAGCCTGACGCGATTTGTACGGCTTGGTATTTTTGGTTCGGCGGGGGCGAATTTTCATAATCCGGATTTCTTTGAGCCTGGAAACGCATCTGTAAGTATTACGGGTAGTTTACCCTTACCGCCGACCTTCGTCTATGAACCAGTTAATTCATTTGGTTGGTCAGTAGGTGGGCTCGTAGAACTGCCTATATCTGAGATACTTGGACTTTCCATCAGAGGGGCAATTACGCAAGTGGGCGTAACACTAACGGCAAAAGGAAATCGTTTAGCCTTGGGACCAGATTTTGCCACTTTGCAATTACCTTCGTTGAAGTATTATACCATAGAGCCAGATATTATCATTCGTCCATTCGATGGACTGTGTCTATATCTAGGCACCCAATTTGGAGTTACCAACGACAAGCGAGCCAAAAGAACATGGGTTCTTGGAACAGTGTCAACACGGGAATTCCAATTTGCTAATCTTGCTGATATGGTCATTGGGCTGTCGGGCGGCATTGGGTATGAACTACCACTCGACCAGAAGAAACAGTGGTTATGCACCTTTGAGATATTTTACACACAATCCCTTAGTTCTCTTGTTCAAGATGTTAGGACACTCACAGATACACCCTTTGGAAGAACTTTTACTAAAGGTTCTTGGGGGCTCACAACCCTCCGCGCTGGTGTATCTTTGCGCTATGCGCCCTCTTCTACTGGAAAATAACATCTACTCAAAAACGGACTTTCCAAAGAACACATTCAATACCATAATTCCCATTGGAGGCACTATGCGAATCCCTATTCATACTCTCATCAGCCGCCGTATCTCCTACGGCGGTCTGTCGTTATTCGTTGTTTTTCTTGCGCTGGCACTGCAAAGCTGCAAAGCACCGACCGAATGCGATATACCACGACAAAAGGAGCGCCTAACAAGCAGAGCATGGAAAGTGCTGGGCAATCTCCGCGAGGGGCGTAATTACTTCGAGGCGCAACCCATAAGCAGTTCGGAAGGACTTGTTATGGGCGGTTATGCAAACGGCACCCATCCTCTGAACGGCACTCCCTCGCGCAGCTGCGAAATTATCAATGCTGACCAAAAAACCATCACGCTTGCGGAAGCTATGAACGTTGCCCACGCGGAAACGGTCTCTTTGCTCACGGCGGACTCCAACGTCGTTATTCTTTCCGGCATGAGCGACAACGGCGTTCTCACGCCATCGTGCGAAATATTTGACCGCCGAACGCGCTCCTGGCGGGTTGTGGGAACGCTACTTTTAGCACGACGACAGCACACGGCGCTTTTCATCAACACTGACGAAATCTTGGTTGTAGGCGGTCGGGACGAATCGGTAACAATTACCGCTTCCGCAGAAATCTTCAACATTCGCACGGGCAGAAGCCGCCGCGTGGCAGATTTTCCCGTTGCGTTCTGTATCGGCACGTGTGGTATTGCCGAGAACGGTGATGTTTTGGTGATGGGCGGCAATGGTCAGGGATTTGGCAGCGTCCGCAGCCGTGCGGTCTGCCGCTTCAATCGGACAAATGAAACATGGGAGACCGTCAGCACCTTGCCGGAATCGCTTGCTGCCACGTCTGCCGTCAAGATGTCCGACGGGCGCTTAGGGATTTTTTACGGGCAGACCGATGACGATGAGAATACTGGCTGGATGGCATCCAACGCGGTCTATACCGAGCGCCAATCAACATTCTCCGCCGCCAGCACCTCGCCGACAAAACGATATTGGGCGACTGTGTCGGAGTGGAATCAAGATTCTTTGCTCATTGTCGGCGGTTTTGAAAGCGGTTCGTTGACCCCAAGAGCACTCAACACCGCAGAATGGTTTGATGTTCGGCAGCAACGAATTTTTCCCGCACCTGATATGCTCACGCCTCGCAGCTACGCACATTCGCTCTCGTTGCCGCGCAGCACCGAAGGCAACCGCACCCCACGTGTACTGGCTATTTCGGGCTTTTCTTCGTGGACAGGCTCGACGACGAGTGTTGAGGTCTTGGAGTAGTTTTTACGTGATACTCCATTTTGCACGCATCATTTTTCGGAGTTTGCCTACACATTTTTTCGCAAGAAATTTTTTTCATTTTTCGTATCTAGTCAGGTAGGCGTTTTGCTCTTTTGTTAAAATCTGGGCCAAAACTTGCAATAAGCTCTGAAAATTACCTGATTTTTTACGATTCCTATTGCCGTTTTTACAAAATCATCTAAGTTTTGGAGAAATTGGAATAATGACAATAGAAAAAGTATCGAAATTTATCAAAAAACGCCAATATTTAGACCTGACCAGTTACCATTTTTCACACACACCTTCTATGAAAACCTCTCTGCTCTTTCGTTCTCGTGCCGCCGTGCGCTGTGGCGTGGTGTTGGCGCTTCTTTGCATGACATTCACACAAGGACACAGCCAAGCGCTCCAATGGGAGCAGACGAATGGTCCGTATGGTGGGAATGTTTATTCTTTTACCGTAATTGGAACGACAGTTCTTGCTTCGACACAAAATGGCATTTTTCGCTCTACAGATAATGGCGTAAACTGGACACCAGTGATCATAGGCACGGCAAATCTCAGCGTTAGTTCCTTCGCTGTAAGCGGAACAATGCTTTATGCCTCCACCAACGGCGGACTATATCGTTCGGCAGATAATGGCATATCGTGGACTATCGCAAATGCTAATTCCACAAGTACACCGACTAATACATCCGTTTTTTCTCTTGTTGTGAATGGCACAACGTTCTTTGGTATAGACTACGACCCAGTTCGAGGTATTCGACACCCCAATGTCTTGCGCTCAACTAATAACGGTGCAACGTGGATCCAAGCAAATGCAGGATTGCCAGCGAGTGTGTATTACATCAACTCCCTTGCTGTTAGCGGTACAACAATATTTGCTGGGACAAACGTAGGTGTCTTTCGTTCAATAGATAATGGTGCAAACTGGACATCAGCAAGTACGGGACTCACTGATAGTTTCGGAGTATATGTATATCAACTTATTGTCAGTGGAACAACTCTTGTTGCCTTAACAAATAATGGTATATTTCGTTCTACGAACAGCGGCGATAGCTGGGTAAAATTCGGTCCAAATATCCCAAATTTTATATGGTCTTTTACCATGAGTGGTACCACAATGTTTGCGGGAACACGTCGGCTCAATGAAGTTTTTGGTTCAACAGATAAGGGAGTTTTCAGGTCAATAGATAACGGTGTAACGTGGAATCCCGTCAACGTCGGCTTAACAAATATGTTTGTGCGTTCACTTGCGGTAAGCGGCAATACAATACTTGCAGGTACGGATGGCGGCGGCATTTGCCGCTCTACTGATAATGGCGCGACGTGGACACAATCAACCCCAAATAAACCGTATATACCTGTTACAGCCTTTGCCGTCAATGGGACAACATTATTTGCGGGAGCATTCGAGTGTGGTGTGTTTCGTTCGACTAATAACGGCACACAATGGTCGTCGTCAAGTGTGGGCTTGCCGTTAGATTCTAATATTGCTCTCGCAGCAAATGGAACTGCAATCTTTGTAAGCGAACTGAGCGGAGTTTTCCGCTCATTGGATAATGGTGCAACGTGGACGCGGTCAGATAAAGGTCTTGAAAAGGCATTCGTCACTACACTCGCTACAAACGGAATGACGATATTTGCAGGAACTTATAGGCAGGGTGTTTTCCGCTCAACGGACAATGGTGCAACATGGGCGCAGGTTAATTTAGGTACTTCAAATATTGGTGTATTTTCGTTCGCTGTCAATGGGATGAATATATTTGCTGGCACAGGTAACGGTGTTTTCCGCTCGACTGACAATGGCGTAAATTGGAGCTTAATCGGTACAAACAATACAGGCTTCGTTGATAAATATGTTCGACTTCTGGGAATGAACGGCACTACTCTTTTTGCTGGAACATCTAACGGAATATTCCGCTCCAGCGACTTTGGCACGACATGGATAGCAGCAAATACTGGGCTGCCAAATCAAGCCAATGCCCAGTCTTTTGCCATCAGCGGCACAAATATTTTTGTAGGTATATTTGGAAGCGGTGTTTTTCGCTCCAGCGATAACGGTACGACGTGGACGCAAGAAAGTACAGGATTATCAAATACATATGTCTACACCCTTGCAGCGAGCGGCACAAATTTGTTTGCAGGAACAGACAACGGGATTTTCCGCGCTCCACTCTCCGGCATCACTGCCGTCCAAGAGCAGCCCTCACCATCTCCTATTCTCACCCAATATCCCAACCCCTTCACCACCCAGACCACGCTCGAATACGACCTTCCCGCACCGCAGCACGTCCGCCTCGCGCTCTATTCTCCACTTGGGCAAGAGTTGATGACGCTCGTGGACGAATGGCAGCAAGCAGGACGGCATAGCGTTTCGGCGGATATGAGTAGTTTTGCTAGTGGCGTGTATGTTGCTCGTCTGCAAGCGGGAGCGGTGGCGCAGGCGTTGCTGTTGCGGCTGGTGAAGTAAGATTTTCTTTACACCCATTACCTATTGCTGACGGTGTATAACGGCGGATTGTAAGCCATATTCTTTGTATTTTGTACGCATTTTTGGAGTTTTTCTATGAACATTCGATCGGTTGTTTTCGCCTTGATTTTTCTAGTACTTGGCTTTACTGCTCGTGCGCAGCAAGACAGCACTGTACGGTTTGTGCGCTATGGTGTCTTTGGGTCGGCGGGGGTGAATTTTCACACGCCTCAGTTTTTCT
>JAAFHM010000019.1:0-9177 GCA_013298375.1 Ignavibacteria bacterium
TCTGCCTGAATGATAGGACGGAAGCGGGCAATAGACCGTTGCGCTCCTTGAAGCACAGTCGATTCTGCTCCTTCAACATCAATTTTTATGTAATCCAGCCTGTCCACACCTTCCCAACGCAAGAGATCATCAATCGCCACAACCAGCACCGTTAGGCTATCTGCGGAATTATCATGTCGGAGAAGGCTGAATGTGTGAGGTGTTCCGGCATTCAGCCAAAAGGAAGCTGTACCAGTTTCCGCACCAGCACAGACATTCCGAAGCCGCACATTGTTGAATTTATTTGCCCGAATGCTATGATAGAGCGTTGCCAGCACATCGGGAAACGGCTCTAATGCAATAACCAAGCCTTTTCCTTGGCTGTAATGCTTTGCGGCTTTAAGGCTGTAAATTCCCGTGTTTGCGCCAATGTCCAGAAATACACCGTCAGTGTCTAAAAACTGCTCTAAATGCGTAAACTCCGGTTCAATTTCTTCCCGCAAAACATAGATGCCACGCCCGCCAAAACCAGTACGATTTTTTCCATAGACCACTGCGCCATTCGCCAATGTTGTTTTGAGAAGAGACTCGCGTGGAGATAGCGCCACGCGGACTTTGCGGAGAAATTGCATCATAATATTTCATCATAAACTGGCAGGGGGCAGCCCGTCACCACTATTTTGAGATGTTACACTCGTGGATTAGACATGACCAGGACAGACATCCAAGCAAAACGGCGCGTAAACGGAAGTACCTTAAAAAGTATTTTGTCAATACCTTCGGCAACACTGAGCATTTTGGGAAATACTTTCCAACGTCGAAATGGTGTCAGTGCCAACGGTAAAAACGTAAAATATTCCACAGCGACATTGCGAAAAATATTGTTTGCCAATGCAATATCACGCATCACAAACGGGTGTTCATCGGGAGTACGCAGACTCGGTGTCATGCGTCGATAGATATTGATAAGGGGATTCATACCCAATGGCTCTCGAAAGACTGCAATCCCATCCGGGCGGAGAATACGAGCAATTTGCCGATATGCCTGCTCCGTATCAAGGTGGTGCAAAATGGCGTTTCCATAGCAAACATCAAAACTCTTCGGTGGAAAAGTAAGGTCTTCGGCGTTCATCACATAGTACTCGGTTGACTCCTCAGCGTGATATTCCGAAGCCGACTCTTTTGCCTTGCGAATAGCTGTGTCAGAAAGGTCAATACCCGTGACGTGCGCAGCGCCATTTGCGAGTGTTGTCAACGTCCAACCGCCTGGACCACATCCATACTCTAACGCTTTTTTTCCTTGGCAAATACGAGTCAGAACGGTATGCAAATATTCTTCACTTGCACGGGCAGTGTCGTAATACTTCAAGACGACATTGCGCTCGTTCTCATCATAGCCTTTTTCAAAAATATGGTCATGAAACGCCTTCTCACGTTGGAGAACCTCGTCTCGATTGTTCTGTTCGATTGCCATAGTATTTGTCGTGTAAAGAATGTATTGTCTTTAACCATTCAAGCGGTCTTGCAGAATTTGCGTGACCACCTTCGGATTTGCCTTGCCTTTGGTTTCTTTGAGTGCCTGCCCAACGAAAAAGCCCATGAGATTGGTTTTGCCTCCTCGGTAGCGCGTTACTTCGTCAGGGTTTTCGCTCAAAATGCGTTCAACAATCTCGACAATCAATGACGTATCGGAAACCTGCGCCAAGCCCTTTTCTTCCACAACCTTTTTGGGTGCTTTGCCAGCAAGGATGTCGGGGAAAATTTCTTTGGCAATTTTAGAACTGATAGCGTCCGAAGCAAATAAATCCACCAACTCCGCGATATGCTGCGGTGCAAGATTCAATTCTTGAATCGTGATTTTACGCTCGCCCAAAACCCGCATCACTTCAGTCATCACCCAATTACTCACCAGTTTATAGCGGTCTTTTGAACGTTCCGCCAGATGAGAACACGCATCCTCGAAAAATTGCGCCAAGGCTTGCTCTTGCGTTAGTACGCTTGCATCATAGCCGGGAAGCCCATACTCCGCAACAAAACGGCGTTTTCGGTCGAAAGCAAGTTCGGGAAGCGATGCACGAACAGATTCCAACCATGCGGAACTCACGCGAATCGGCGGCAAATCAGGTTCGGGGAAATAGCGATAATCGTGCGCCAGTTCTTTGCTGCGCTGCGATTTCGTCGTTTGAGAATTTGCATCCCAACCCCGTGTTTCCTGCACAATCACGCCTCCCGCCTCGACAACTTCAATTTGGCGCTTAATTTCATATTCAATAGCTTTTTCGACGTTGCGGAAGCTATTCATATTTTTTACTTCGGTCTTTGTTCCGAGCTTTGTTTCACCGACAGGGCGAATGGAAATATTCGCGTCGCACCGCAGCGAACCTTCTTCCATGTTGCCATCGCATATCTCCAAGTAGAGGAGGATTTGGCGAATTTGCATGAGGTATGCCGCCGCTTCTTGCGCCGAGCGGATATCCGGCTCACTCACAATCTCAATCAGCGGAACACCCGCGCGGTTGAGGTCAACAAGCGTGTCAATATCAAGGTCGTGAATAGATTTTCCGGCATCTTCTTCGATGTGGATGCGGGTGATACCAATGCGTTTTGTGACAGTTCCGTCGCCTTTGGGGTCAAGTTCCACATCCAAAAAGCCTTCGTAGCAAATTGGCTCATCGAACTGCGAAATTTGATACCCTTTCGGCAGGTCGGGGTAAAAATAATGCTTCCGTGCAAACAGCGATACAGGACGAATCTTTGAATGCGTCGCCAAGCCCATTTTCAGCGTGTATTCCACTACTTGCTTGTTCAGCACAGGAAGTACGCCCGGATGCCCTAAGGAAACGGGTGAAATGTTGGTATTCGGCGGCTCACCAAACGTTGTCGGGTCAGCGCAAAAAATCTTGCTTTGGGTCAAAAGTTGTGCATGAACTTCAAGACCGATAACGGCTTCGTACTGTATAGGCATGAGTCTTGGATTGATTGGTCATTGATTGATTGGTCATTCGTTATTTTGGCAGCGTGAACCAGAAGGTCGAACCAACATTGATTTGGCTCTCTACACCCATAACGCCATTATGTTTTTCAACAATTTCTTTGATAAAAGCAAGCCCCAATCCCGTGCCGATGTGTTGGCGCACACGCTCGTCATCGGTGGCACGGAAGAACTTCGTGAAGAGTTTTTCTTTTGCTGATTCGGAAATACCATATCCTTGGTCTTGAACGCTCACACGCATTTCTGTTGCGCCTTCCTGAACTTCAATACGGACGGTTTTTCCCGGGTCGGAATATTTAACGGCATTGGTAAAGAGATTCAAAAAGACTTGCCCAATCAAATCAGGGTCGCCAACGATAGGCGTTGTTGAAAGCGGGCTTTCAACGTTGACGGTCATTTGCTTTGCTTCAGCAAGCGGCATATTGACGCGAACCACACCGTCAACAACCTCGTGAATACGGAATGGAATTTTTCGCATATCCGTCCGCCCTGATTCAATACGATTGATGTCGAGGAATTTCGTGATAACACCATTCAAACGGTCGGCTTCTGAGGTGATAATGGAAGCAAATTCTTTTGTCTCGTCTTCTTCTAAACCCTTGCCAATCAAATCACTAAAGCCGCGAATTGTGTTGAGAGGAGAGCGCAACTCGTGGGCAACAATCGACACCAGCTCTGTTTTCATACGGTCAACAGCAACTTCACGGGTAACGTCGCGCAACACGCCCATAATTGCGGTGAGCGTATTATCGCTCATCACGCGCACGAATGTTCCTTTGACGACTGTTTCATTGGCTTCGCCAACCAGTTGCAAGGTGAACTGCACGGGAATATGAGTTTCTTCGCCCGTAAAAGCGTCCATGATGGTCTTTTTCATTTCGTAATCCGGTATCGCGTCCAAGAAGGAGCGCCCTTCCGCATTAGCCGTATCCACACCGAACCAGTGTGCAAATACATCATTCATCACGAAAATTGCACGACTTGGCTCAATGACAATAAAACCATCACTGGCTTGCCGCACAACACTTTCGAGTTTGTTTCTTGTGCCAACAATTTTATTCAGGTTCATTTGCTCGTACCGCGCCAATTCTCCGGCAACACGGTTGTTTCCACGAAAGAGAATACCGAACTCGTCATTGCGCGATTCATCCAAACGGTAGTCAAAATCTTGTTCTGCAATGCGGTCAGATGCTTCCAAAAGCTGATTTATTGGGCGGCTTAACTGACGCGCAACAGCAAAGCTAATCACAATAGCCGCCGTCCCAACCGCTACCAACGCAAACAAGACACTTTTGCGCATCTCATTAACGGAACGATAGACAAACGAAGCTGGCTGCTCGATGACCAGCGCAGACTGAATTTCGGGAATGGAAATGTACGTTCCGACCATTTGTTCGCCACCCAAACCGACGTATTCTTTCGACGCAACAGCATCGCGGTTGAAGGAGACTTGATTGACATTTTTAACCTCTTTGAAAATCCCTTTGCCAAGCAGTGTTGATTGTTTCCGCAAAGCAACCGTATCGTAGGAAGCCAATAGGCGCAGAGAATCATCAACAATGTACATACGGTCTTGTTTGCCGGAAAATGACTCTTGGGAAGCACGAGTAATGAAGGCGGAAAGCTCCTCGCCATCCAAAGCACACGCCAGAATGCCGCGTGTACCGTCTCCGCGCACGTAGCCCATAGCAATCGGAATAATTGGAGCCTGTCCTTCGGCGATGCGTGTTGTATGCCAGCGAATAACTTTATCGGGAACAGCACGAATGGAATCCACAAGTGCTGACGGAAGCGGACGCGGGAGATTATCTTGGGAGGTCGTTGCAAAAGCATCCACGAAATTCCCTTCGACATCATACACCCCTAAGGCTGTTACGCTGGTATTGCGTTACAATGCCGAAGAAATAAAGCTATAAGCAGTTTGGCTCGTCAATTCAGGGTTTGCCAAAACCTCGCGGGCTTCCAGCAGCAGAATAGCAGTATTACGATTTTTTTCTTCTAAGCGTGACTTGACATCGTGTGCAACAACATCGTAGAAGCTACGGGCATTTTGGCTCAGTTCGTCCAAACTAATAGACGAGAGCCAGTACCCAATAATACCTACCGACACCAGAGCCGTAGCACTGAGGATAAGCGCAAATTTTGTCGCAAAATTAAAACCTCTCATTGCATTTGTCTCAGAACGACCATTATGGTCTTAAACCGTAGAAGAAACCTCTGCTCTCCGGCATTGTCAGCGCTGAACTGCCCTTAGAAGCAAGAAAGGAGGATGAAGGAATGAGATAACTATTCAGGTATCACGGAACTTTCACTCATTCGCCCCCTTGATAAAGGGGGAACGGGGGATTTTTTGCGTACAACGAGAGATTTGAAGCGGTATTTAGCCGCCTAATCCCCCGTTCCCCCTTTATCAAGGGGGCGAATACGACAGCGTTCTGTGTATCCGACCAATTACAAAATGGATTACTATGCCCGTTTATGAAGCCTTCCAGAACTGCAAATATTCATTTTTCCTACCAACTAACCAAAAAAATATCGTTAAAGAGCGTGAAAGGTGTGAATGAAACCCAAAGAAGGCACAAACCTTGTTTATTGCGCCAACCGCACAATCTCTCCGATTGCCCACTGATACACCACCCAAGCACGGTGGTAGTCCGCCCTTGCCGAGACGACACGAATACGTGCCTCGGCAGCCGCCCGTTCCCGCAGATTCACAATAAGCAACGAAGTCTCTCCGGCAAAAAACCGCCGACGCTCTCCTTCCTCCATTTGCTGCGCGTACCGAGACTCTTTTTCCGCTGCTTCGTAGCGCTCTAATGTACGCTGCAATGCCGAAACAGCATTATCAATATCGGCATTGATAAACCGCGAAGTCTGGGCAATTTGCAAGCGCGTCCGCTCCAGTGAAATGCTGAATAATTCGGCTTGGGCATTGGCGGTACGGAAGAAAACAGGCATGGCAAAATCAAATCCGAGTTTGACATTATCCGCCGAAGCGCGGTCAGTGTAATAGAGCCATTGTGTCTTGGCTTCGATAAACGGCTTCTGAGCTTCGCGGGCGAGATTAAGGTCAAGCGTCGTGCTTTGTTGGTTAAAGTCCAAACGCTGCATTTCTGGACGCATGGTTAATGCGCGGTCGCGGTCGGCGCGGGCTTGGAGAGAGTCCAAATTTGGCAGCACGGGAAGACGCTGCGGTGGCTGCACCAAAGCACGCGGCAATCCCGTTTCTGCCCACAAGAACACCGACGCATCAATGCTGGTCTGCTCTACGCTTCGGCGGGCGCGAAAAACATCCCCACGACGGCGCTCTACTTCCTGCAACGCTTCAATGCTATCCAATGCAGCTACCTCGCCACGACGCGCACGGGCAGCGATAAAATCTGCTCGTTGAAGGGCAATCGTCAAGACATTTTCGGCAATCTTTAACTGTTCACCTGCTTCCGACCACGACCAATACTGAATCGCTGCCGAGCGCAAGAGGTTGTTTTGCTCAAATCGGCGATTAGCATCTGCCAAAAGCGGTCGAATACGGGCTTTTTCAAATGTTGTCCGTCGGCGATCGGTGTTCACACCGCTCCAAAGCGGCAAGGAAACGCCTGCTGTTATCTGTCCGCCAAGCCCCGTGCGCTCTTCGGGATTCATACTCGAACCGATTGCACGGTCAAATCCTGCAAAAACTTTTGGACCGAACAAGGTATTGAGCGGCATTTCAACATTTGCCGAAAAATTGTTAATGCGGTCGGGTGTGGACTGAGAAGCCTCGTATTTGAGGTCATAATGGCTACGAAGCATGGGGTCGAAACTGCCTAAGGCGCTCTGCATCTCGGCATCGGCGATATTGCGCTCAAATGCTGCCGATTGCAACGCCGGATGCGTAGCGAGAATTTGCTGTAAAAACTGCTTGAGGCTAAGCGTGTCAAGGCTTTGCGCACGTGCGGGTATGGCAGCGCAAATGCCAATAATGACAAAATAACGGAAGAAACAAAACGAGTGTTTGAGCATAGAAACTATCAATGTCATAGCATTTACGAAACTTGCAAAAACGAAGAGTGAACTCCGTTCGCACTCCTGTTGGACGAAGTTTGATGGGATGGTGCCACGTTTTTCGGCAACATTATTTCTTTTTCTCGCCTTTATCGCCCTTGCCTCCGCCCACGACTTTATGCGGCAAGACTGGCGGGAAGCCGTTGAGTTGTCGCCAAATCTCGAAGCCGATAGGTACTTCGTTGAGCATAATCCACGAATTTGTTGGTGTACCTTGGCGGAGATATTGCGAGGAGGGCCATTTGCCCTGCTTTTGCGTAGAATCCGGCACAATCAATACGCGGTAATAGCCGCTTCCGTCGTCAACAGCGTCCACTACCGCCACACGCCCACCAAAGGTATTGAACGTGAAATTATCCCAGCCCGGATTGAAGACAAATGCCGGAAAGCCGGAAAACTGCACCCGCACCGGACGACCAACATCCACAATCGCTGCATCGCGGCTGCTGATAAAGGCTTCAACGGCTTGGTCTTGCGCTCCGGCAGTCGGCACAAGCATTGCCAGCATTTCACCTTCTTTGACGGTTTGCCCCGCACCAACTTCGGCAATACGCACCAAATAGCCGCTAATCGGAGCCGTAATCACACTCGCTCCACCACGCTGCCGTGCATTGGCAACGCGGAGTTCAATTTCGGCAATAAGCGCATCGGCTTGCTGGATAACTCTGTTTTCCTCATTTTTTGCCGCTTCCACATCGCGCTTTGCTGATTCCAAAACAGTTTCCGAGCGAATAGAATCGGCTTGTGATTTTTGGAGATTCAACAGCGCCGTTTCCAGTTCTCGCTGCGAAGCAAGCCCTTCTTTCGTGAGGTCTTCTGCCCGTTTGTAACGAATGCGCGAGGTTTGAATTTCTATCAGAGCATTTGCTAAGGCTGCTTTTCCTGCCAGTTCGCGCTGTTCGGCTTGAATCACGCGCTGGCGTGCTGTTTGTACTGCCATTTCCTGAGCAGAAACAGTTCGTTCGCGCACCCGTTCAATTTTTTCCATGAAGTCGCTATCCATGAAATTCACATTCAGGTCTTGCAGAATAGCAATCGTATCACCCGCTTTGACCGTCATACCTTCGTTAGCAAACCAGCGCACAATGCGCCCTGTAATTTGCGCATCAATCGTCTGCGGGCGCACACCCGGCACAAACGACGTGATTTTGCCGCTTCCGGTGATATTTTGTTGCCAAGGAACAAAAATGAGAAAAAGAATCATCAACGCGATGATTCCGAGAATTACCAGCGAAGTTCGCTGCAACCAACGCGGTGTTCGTGCGCGTTCCAGCGAATGAATTTCGGTAAGAATTTCAACCCTGTCTGGCGAAAATATGCTGTACACTCGATCCAAGTGGCGAACGGGAACAGTAGTTCTTGAGTGTGGCGATACGACACTGGGAACGATGGTTGCCGCCCCTTCCAGCGCCTTCGGATGCGCCGACGGTGATTGTCCATTGGCAACAATCGTTTCAGGGGAAGGTGTTTTAACGTTGCTCATAAAGTTTGGCAAGGACAAAAATATTCAACAAAGCGCACTGCTTGGTATTGCTTGTTTTGTGGTACGTTTACTCATTTCATCTGACGAATAAACCACCCAAACATTGTACCCTCACGTGCCAATTTAGTGCCGCAAAGCATTTTTAACTGCTTGATTCTGAAATACATAGCTGCCCGTGATTTTTCGGCGAAAGCCCCTCGCATTGGTATTCGGAAACACGCCAATCCGCCGCACCTCCAGCAAATCTTCCTGCAAAAAAGCCGAGCCGGAATCCGAGGCAATACCGAATTGATAACCAGACTCACCAACAAGGCGCTTCACTTCCAGACTCAGCGAACCGTAAGGATAGCAAAAGCTGGTTACGGCTTGCCCCAAGCGGTTTTCCAGAATATGTTTGGATGTACTGATTTCTGCTTGTGCTTGCGAAAGGTCGAGCGAGGCAAGGCGTGGATGCGTCATCGAATGCGAGCCGAAATCAATGCCGTGACGCTGCATCTCCTGTATTTGTGCGGTATTCAAGAGCGGCAGATGTTCAGCGCCCGGAATGCCTTTGTCCCAATCATTATGCGTCATACCAGCGACAAGGAAAATCGTTGCCGTGAAGCCATAACGCTGCAATATCGGAAAAAGTAATGAATAATTATCCTCATAGCCATCATCAAATGTGAGCAATATGGGC
>JAAFHM010000019.1:9187-21981 GCA_013298375.1 Ignavibacteria bacterium
AAGCGCTCTCCCAGTGTTGGCAATGCTGCTAAATCGCTCACCGTCAGCGTCGTGAAGCCGCCACATTTCAATATCTGCAAATGCTCTTCAAACTGGGATTCCGTCACCCAAATCGGCAGAGATCCGCCTTCTGCCTTGTTCCGCACGATGCGGTGATAGGTCAGTATTGGCACTTCGTACCGACGTTTTTCCGACCATGCGCGTTGGTAGATAGCATCCATGCGATGCAGAAGGCGTTCGATGCTAAATTCTTCTGCGGTGCGATTTTTTAATTGCTCTGCGGCATCTGTTTTTTTTGACGAAACAAGTTGTAAAGCATCTTCCACGCTTTTGCGGCAAAAATTACCGTCAAAATCTTGTTTTGCGGCAATATCGCCAAAATTCGTGAAAAGCGCATCAGAAAAGGTTTCCGGCGTAAGAAGCCCAGGCAAACGGGCTTCCCCAACAGCAATCGTCGGCTTTTCGAGCAGTAGTGCTTCAATCGCCGAGCGCCCCGCGCCAATGACCACGTCCGAAGCCGCTACATAATCCGGCACATTACTCACAAAGCCCGTAAATTCGACCTTCGGGCGAAAACGGTCGAAACGGGCGGGAATGCCATTTTTGTCACCGCCGACGACGCGCAAATGAACGTTTTCGCCCAGAAGCGGCATGAGTTCTTGCACGATGCGGTATGCCAATTCGCCTTTTTCTTTGGAAAGTCGTCCCAACAAGGTAATAAGCGGTTTTTCTGTGCGAAGCGCATCGGCACTGCTCTTGCTGACTATCGGCTCGGCAACGCCGTTGCGCAAAACCTCCACTATGTTTGATTGTACGCCAAGTTCTGCAACAAGATTTTCACGGACTGCCTCGCAAATTGGCAATATTGTATCGCCAAAAGCATGAAACACTTTACGCGAAAAATGTGTCGGCTGCCGCCCATGAACCGTTGTAATAAGCGGCACACCGCACCACCACGCGGCAAAATACGCGCACCAACCGGCAGCCCGCGAATGGGCGTGAATGGCGTGAATACGATGTTCCCGCACGAGCCGAATCATTGCCCGAATATTGCGGATGCGCTGGGGAAGGCGACGTTTATTGAAAGGAATCGGGATAAATTCAGCCTTTGTGGGTAGAGTGAGCGTATCCGACACCATCACAATGCGATACCCCAAACCAATCAGTCTGTCGGCGAGCGTTGTTGCAAATGCCTCCGCACCAGTTACTTCGAGCTGGGACAGTGCCATGAGAATATTCATGCTGTGCGGGAAAAAGTCAAAAATTATTGTTTCTTCAACGTGCCGTCCGCTTCGATAATAAGCGGTGTTGCGGGAAAATCTTCTCTCGTGAGGTCGCGTATGAGCGTGATTGCTTGCTTTTCGCCATCATAAACCGGAATGCCCGGCGTAAGCTGCACAACGGGAATAATTTTTCCACCAAGAAATTTACCGGAAGCCTCGTCAATACTTGCTTCTAAGACACACGTAACGCCGCTTACGCCTTTAACGTTAATGTTGCCGTAGGTGAGAAAATTTCCCAGTGAATACGCAATAAGGCGGTCTTGGTAGAGTTCCACTGCACGAAGGACGTGTGGTCCATGCCCAATAACCATATCGGCACCGGCATCAATAGCAGCGTGGGCAAAACGCACGAGATTTCCGCGATTTTCACCGTAAAACATTTCGGTTCTGTCTTTGACGTGCATAGCGTTTTTGCCTTCCGCGCCGCCGTGAAACGATACCAATACACGGTCGAAGCGTTTTTTGACATCGCGTATAACGCTTTGCGTTGTGGCAATATCGGAGATATTGTAGGACGTTTCCGAAAAACCAAAGGCGACAATGGCACAGCGTTTATTCTTGACCGTAAGTTCGGCAAAACCCTTTTTCGGTGCGGGTTGTATGCCTTGCTCACGAATGGTTTGTTTGGTTAATTCGGCGGCTTGTGCGCCGTAATCGTCGGCATGGTTGTTATCCACACTCATTACCGTAAAACCAAGATTTTTCAGTGTGGGCGCAAGCGTAAGCGGTACGCCAAATTCAAAGCAAACACCCTTTCTGCGAGATGCTTCGGCACATTTTTGCGGCTTCATCCCTTCGCGGACGAAGGCAGCTTCAAAATTGCCGAAGGTAATGTCTGCACCGCGCAAATATGCGCCAATCGAATCCACAAAGATTTGCCCTTGCTGTGGCGGAATGAATGTTTGTGGGGTCAAAGAACCAAGCAGCACGTCGCCGACAGCTTTAATGCGAATTTGTGCAGTCAAAGGCAAAAAAGTGCAGAGGACAAGCGCTAGTGCGCTCAGGGTGCGTTTTGTCATAGTGTGTTGAAATTGAGGTGATAGATTCATTTGATCGCTCCGAACTTCGACGCAGGGATGCGTTATTTTTCACTGGCTCAGAGGCAATATCATAACAAACTTCGAGCCAACACCCACTTCGGACTCGCACCAAATCGTGCCTTGCATACTTTCGACCAGCTTTTTAACAATTGACAATCCTAATCCCGTCGAGTCTTCATCGGCAGTTGGGCGCGTGGAAAGTCGTGCAAATTTTCCGAAGAGTCGCGGCATTTCCTCCGGTGGGATTCCCTGCCCTTCGTCCTGAACAATAATCACCGCAAGCGGTTCGCTGCGAAATTCCGCCATCTGCCTTACGCCAAAGCGTTGGGCGGTATCACGAGAATCTGCCGCATCTGCCGCCGTCGGTGGCTGATAGGTATCCACCGTAATATGAACCGCTTTCCCACGGGGCGAGTATTTGACAGCGTTGGAAACAAGATTGTCCGCCACTTGTAGCATCATTTGCTCATCGGCAATCGCGTGTACGGAGTTGTCATTATGGAAAAACAAGCGAATATCTTTTCGGGCAGCACGGCTTTGATACTGGCTGATGGTCTGCCCCATGATAAAACTCACATCCAACGTGCCAAGTGCCGGAATCATACTTCCCCGCTCAATAGCATTGACATCCAGCAAATTGCGAACAAGGCGGTTCATTCGGTCAGCATTTTGAGCAATAAGGCGCAGCATTGCTGTACGCCGGTCTTCCGGTATGGTGTTGTCATTATTCAAAACTTCCGCCAGCCCTTGAATGGAAGCAATCGGATTTTTCAAATCGTGCGAGACAATGCCCAGAAGCTCGCTTCGCTCCTCGCTCAAAAGGCGTAATTCACTATTGCGTTCTTGTAATTCTGTGTTTAGCATTTCTGTTTCGACGGTCTGCTCTTCGAGAAGATGCTGTTGACGCAGAAGTTCGGCATTCATGGCATGAAGTTCTTGATTTGCCGATTCAATAGCTTTCTGCTTTTCTTCTACCGCTTGTTTTTGCTGAGAAATGGATTCATTTGCCAATAAAAGCTCTCGGTGTGCAACTTCCAGCACGAGTTTTTGATACGATAGCTCGTCGTGCTGCCCCGAAATTTCTCGGTTGCGGCGGAGTGCCTCGGCGTGGGATTGCTCAAGTTCTTGATTGCGGCGCTCTGCCTCACGGGTCTGTTCTTCCAAAAGCTGTTGTTGCTCAATGAGTGATTCGTTCACCTGCTGTAATTCTAAATTCGCCGACTCAATAAAGAGTTTTTGATCTTCCAAAAGGAGTTTTTGTGCGGCAATCTCCCTATTTGCCTGTTGCAATTCCTCATTTTTTTCATGCTCTGCCAGGCTCTCCTGTTCAATACGACGAGCGTTTTCCGACTCTCGGATGAGGTTGTTTTGAAGCAAACGAATACGGTCAGCAAGGGCAAACGAGAACAAGAGCAACTGCGCTACAAATCCTACGATCGTCCCATAATATGCTCCATAGCCGAGTGTTATCACGTTCAAATTCGCAAGCATTTTCACAATCATACTGACCAAGAATATGAAGGTAGCAGCCAAGAAATATCGCCCGGCGATCTCTTTTTGTCTGATACTTTGCACTGCACTCATCGTAATAACGCCCGTTGCTACCAGCCCCACAAAGCCCGAAATCGGAAAAATTACTGCTCCCAAAGATTCCGCCCAAAAGCCTGACACGAGGGCAATCCCACCCAAAGCAATACTGAGAAACGCCAAGCCAGTGTTGACGCGCCAAAGACGAGGTTGAGAGGTTTGTAGAAGCAGAAACTCTGATGTAAAGAGTGCCAAATATGCTCCAGCAATATTGGGCAGAAACATCACAGAAAGCGAGGAAATACGCGGTGCGAAGGCGGGAAAAATTTCGTAATACAGCAGGGAATCAAAAACTAGCGCATGAATGCTAAAAAAAAGGATATAGAGCAGATAAAACCCCGTCGCACGGTCACGCAATCGCAAATACAAAAAGAAATTATAGATACTGAGCGCCAGCACAATTCCGACAAATATTCCGTAAATAAATTTTTCCCGTTGGATATGGGATTGCACCTGCGTTTCGGTCATAATGGCAGGTTCATTTGAGAAAATCCACTTTCCTGAAAACCGCACTAAAACGAGTGTTTCTGTGCCAACGGGCAAACGAAATGCCGCCGAACGCCAGAATATATCACGAGCCGCTATTGGAATAGCATTCCCCGATACCGAGCGCCGCCATTCGCCGCCTGGCATTTGCGTAAAACACTCTATCGAATCGGTGTACGATGTCGGCAAAAATAGAAGAAACCACTTCCGCGCAAGGCTATCCTGCAAATGAAAACGCATCCAGTAGGCAGACGTTGTAAATCCGAAATTCACGCGATTCGTTTGGAGTTGTTTCATCGAAAAGAAGTTTTTTTGTTCGCCCAGAATATCATTCAACGAGCGTACTCCCGTGCTGTCGCAGAAAATCTCAATGCCGGAAGCAATGCGCTGAAATGTCTTTTCGGTCGATACATACCGAAGGCTTGTCCACGCCGGGTTTTGTGCTTCAGCGCCTTGAAGACCGAGCAAAATAAGAGCAAGCACTATGAAACCATAACGCCTGACGGTGGATGAACTTCGGTGGGAAGAGTCCACTATTGCTGCCCAAATTTGCTTTAACGACATTGCGACAGAGTTGTGAGAAACATACTTGCAGTTATTTCAATCGTGGGAGTGAAAAGGCATGGAAGTTACACAATTTTACCGAAATCCACGAATATTTTGGGCAAGTGTATTTTCGTTCAAGTCTTACGACTACGCTTGAATTGAGGCGCTCCACAAGAACCGTCGCGTGTATGCTGGAAAACCCGTACCACCGCTCAGAAGCGGTAGCACGGGGGGAACCATCTTTTGGACAAATCTTTTACCGCCAACCGCCTCCAAGCGCACGGTAGAGATTCACCAGTGCGAGACGTTGGCGTTTTTGCACTGTCACGAGTTCGATTTGCGATTGTAACGAATTTTGCTGGGCAAAGAGGATTTCAAAGTAGGTCGCTTTTGCTGTTTTGTATAATTCTGTTGCAACGCTGACCGATCCTTGAAGAACCTGACTTTGCTGGGTTTTCAGGGTGTTAATTTGTTGCAAATTTTGAATATTGGAAAGTTCGTTCACGACTTCCACATATCCATTAACAATGCTTTTTTGATAGTGATACAGCGCCTGAATTTGATGCGATTTTGCCGCCGAAAACTGTGCTTCTAAGCCCTGCCAATTGATGAGTGGCGCAATCAAGCCGCCGAGTGCATTGTAGGCAATGGAAGCCGGAGATAAAAACAGGAACTGCGGGTCGAATGCTTGAAATCCCACTCCTGCCGCGAGATTGAGCGACGGAAAAAAGGCTGCTTTGGCGGCTTCCAACTCGAATTTACTTGCTTTTACCTGCAATTCCGCTTCTCGAATGTCGGGGCGATTTTCTAAAAGTTGCGAGGGGATACCCGATGCGATTGTAGAAGGCGGCGCTGCCGACAACACCTGCTTATCGCGTACAATCGGCTGCGGATAGCGCCCAGCAAGGAAATTGATAAAATTTTCTTTAGCGACAATTTGCTGAAGTATTTCTTTTTCCATTGCTTGCATATTCAACACTTGTGCCTCGAACTGCTGTACCGCTAATTCATTTGCCCTGCCAGCCTCCTTTTTCAAACCAACCACACCAAGTGCCTCTTGTTGCGTCTGGATGGTACGTCGGAGGATATCCACTTCTACATCAAGCGCAATAAGGTCGTAGTAGGCTGTGGCAATTTCCGCGATAAGCGCTGTCACGATAAAGCGAGTAGCTTCAACGCTTGCCAGATATTGCGCTGCGGCGGCTTCATTCTTATTCCGCAATTTCCCCCAAATATCCACTTCCCACGTTGTTTGTATGCCAATACTCAAATCCGGCAAATCCACCGGAACCGTTCTGCCGGGCGTGATGTCGGTGGAGGCATTACCCGCGCCGTCCATCGTGTAACGTCCGAATTTCCTCACGCCACCACCGACACTACCAAAGACCTTCGGCAGCAATTCGCCTTTGGCAAATTGGACATTTGCGCTGGCGAGTTCAATACGCTGCAAGGCAATGCGAAGGTCGAAATTATTCTGAAGTGTCGTGTCGATGAGCGCTACTAAAAGTGAGTCTTGAAAATACCGCCGCCACTCGATTCGTGCAATAGTGGTCGTATCGTCGGGATTGCGGCTTTGAATATCGGTCTGTTGGGAAAATGATTGAGGAAGTGAGCGCGTCGGTATGGAAACGGTTGTATCCAACGACCGACAAGAACTAAGTGCAAGCAGGAGGAGCATACTTGCGTGAAGGGCAATACGTGATTTTTTCATGAAGTTTTTGAGAGTGATTTGTGCTTTTTTTAGAAAGTGTTTTCGTAACTGTTCAGGTTTTATGGTACTTTCACTCATTCGCCCCCTTGATAAAGGGGGAACGGGGGATTTTTTACTTGTAACGAGAGATTTGAAGCGGTTTTGAGCCGTTTAATCCCCCGTTCCCCCTTTGTCAAGGGGGCGAATACGACAGTATTCTATGTACCTACATAGTTCGTGATTATCGCATTTTTACAGCGTTTCAGTGAAGGCAATTTCTTCTTTATGGGCTTTGCGATGGCGTTTTTCTTCGATGGTGGCAAAAATAACATACAGCCCCGGAACGATGATAACGCCAAAGACCGTACCAAATATCATGCCTCCAGCGGCAGCCGAACCAATCGTGTTATTGCCGATTTCGCCCGCCCCCGCAGCCAGCATGAGCGGAATCAAGCCCGCAATGAAGGCAAACGAGGTCATCAGAATTGGGCGCAAACGCTCGGTTGCGGCTTCTATGGCGGCATTGAGGGGAGTTGCGCCCTCACGGTGTTTCAGCGTGGCAAATTCGATAATCAGGATGGCGTTTTTACCCAAAATTCCGATAAGCATAATCATGGCTATCTGCGCATAAATGTTATTCTCCAGCCCCAGCGTCATCAGGAAAAACAACGCACCAAAAATACCCGTCGGAAGTGAGAGAATAACGGGCATCGGCAACAGGAAACTCTCGTATTGTGCTGAGAGAAGCAAGTACACGAAAACAAGGCAAATCACAAAAATAATGATGGACTGATTGCCCGCTTGTGCTTGGTCACGGGACGATCCCGCCCAGTCATAGCCGTAGCCGCGTGGGAGCTTTGCCGCAGCGACTTCCTTGATTGCTTGAATTGCCTGACCACTTGAATAGCCCTTTGCCGGCTGCCCATTGACCATAGCGGAGGTGTACATATTGTAGCGCGTGATTTGTTCGGGTCCATAGACTTTTTCTATGCGCAAAAACGCCGAAAATGGTACCATTTCGCCTTGGTCATTTTTAATGGTCAATTTGAGAATGTCGTCAGGTTTTGCGCGGTATTCGGGGAGTGCTTGCACCATAACTTTGTACATTTGCGCAAAGCGGATGAAATTTGTCGCATACTCACTACCAATCAAGGTTTGAAGCGTACTCATGGCATTTTCGGCGGAAATCCCTTTTTGTGCGGCTTTGTCGGTATCAATATGCAAAAGTAGTTGCGGAAAACTTGCGTTGAAGGTGGTAAACGCATTCGTGATTTCAGGGCGCTTGTTCAATTCTTCAATAAAAGCATTCGCGACTTCTTGCAATTTCGCTAAATCGCCGGAACCAGTCTTGTCCAGAAGCCGCATCTCGAAACCACTGGAATTACCATAGCCCGGCACGGGTGGCGGCGTGAAAAACTCAACGTCCGCATCCTTGATGTCTTTCGTTTTTTCATCCAAGAGTTTCATCAAGTCTTTATCGGATTCTTTGCGGTCTTTCCATTTTTTCAAGCTAATGAGATTCATACCATAAATTGCACCCGTTCCCTCCGAAAGGATGCTAAAGCCCGCCAAACCTGAAACGGAATTGACGGCGGGCAGACCTGAGGCAATGCGCTGTACTTCGTCCACGACCTTTTCTGTGCGCTCCAGCGTTGCCCCCGTCGGTGTCGTGATATTCGCATAAATTGCGCCTTGGTCTTCTTCGGGGATAAATCCCGTCGGAACAAACGATCCCACAAGACCCGCACCAACACTGAATGCCAACAAGAGAGCAAATGTAATGATGCGCCTACCAGCAATCACATTCAAAAGCCCCTGATACCGCTTGGCAAGACCGCCATAGCCAGTATTGAAGCTGTGAAAAAATCGTGCGAAAAACCGCGCAACTCGTGATGGGTTATCCAACGAGAATGTATGCGCTCTTTTAAGAAACAATGCGCAGAGCGCGGGCGTAAGCGTGAGTGCCGTCGTACCGGAAAGGACGATTGCGATTGCCATTGTTAGCGAAAACTGACGATAAAAAATGCCCGTCGGACCATCCAAAAACGATACGGGAATAAACACCGATGCCATGACGAGTGTAATGGCAACAATCGCGCCGCTAATTTCGCCCATAGCCTGTTCGGTAGCTTGGCGGGCGCTGATATGTGGCGAATGCTCCATTTTTGCATGGACGGCTTCAATGACGACAATCGCGTCGTCCACGACAATTCCAATTGCCAGCACCATTGCGAAAAGCGTGATGAGATTCAGCGAAAAACCCAAAAGTTGCATAAAGAAAAATGTACCGATAAGCGATACCGGAACAGCAATAATCGGAATGACCGTCGAGCGAACATCCTGCAAAAAGATGAACACCACGAGCGCGACCAGAATAAATGCCTCAATCAGCGTTTTAATGACTTCATAAATCGAAGCATCTAAAAATGCAGAAACGTCATAACTGACGGTGTAATCCATGCCCGGTGGGAAGGACGAGGCTTTGATTTCTGCCATTTTTGCTTTGAGATTGCTAATAACTTCTTTTGCATTCGAGCCGGGGCGTTGTTTGAGCATGATTGCCGCCGAAGGTCGCCCGTTTTCTTTGGAAACCACACCGTAGCTTTGTGCGTCGAAATCAACATCGGCAACGTCCTTCAATCGCAAAATATCGCCGTCTTCTTTGCTGCGAAGCACAATATTTTGATATGCTTCTTCGGTCGTGAATTTCCCCGTATAGCGCAACACATATTGAAGCGATTGCGCGGTTTTGCCAGAACTTTCCCCGATTTTTCCGGGAGCAGCTTCCACGTTTTGTTTGCGCAATGCCTCAATAATGTCGTTTGCCGACAGATTGTACATCAGCATTTTGTCGGGTTTCAGCCAAACGCGCATCGCGTAATCCTTCGATCCGACAATCTCTGCAAAGCCCACGCCATCAATACGCTTGAGTTCTTTGAGAACGTTAATATCCGTGAAATTAAAGAGGAATTTTTCGTCCAAAAGCGAATCATTGCTCAAAATATTGATATACATGAGCATACTATTCTGCACTTTTTCGACCTGAACGCCTGATTTAATCACCTCTTGCGGCAATTCATCCAAAACCGTTGCAACACGGTTTTGTACGTTCACCGAGGCAACATCAGGGTTTGTTCCTGCCTTAAAGATGATTTGAACAATACTGGTGCCGTCGTTGCTTGAGACGGAAGTCATGTACGCCATGCCTGGAACGCCGTTGATAGCGCGTTCCAGCGTTGTGACAACGGCTTTAACGCAGGTTTCGGCATTTGCTCCCGTGAATTTTGTGGTAACATTCACTTCCGGCGGAGCAATATCGGGAAATTGTGTCACGGGCAACTGCACAAGGGCAATCAATCCCAGAAGCGTGATAAAAATAGAAATGACTATCGAAAGTACGGGACGTTTAATAAACGTGGAGGTCATAGTAGTAGAAGAGTAGTACAAAAATGAACGGTGCTTGTGTAGCCTTCAAAGCAAGATGGTATCTGGCATGGAAGGTGTTTTTTCTCAAATTGCCCTTGTTAGCAAAAAACTCTGAAAGCCAGTTATGGCAAGGCATTCATGGCTTTTTTGCTCAAAGGAGCGTTAGGAAAGGATAAAGTATCAAATTCCAAGACGAGCATTGAGGCGGTTTTTGGGTCTCACCCTTTCTAATGGTATCCTTTATCATTTCCTTAGTTTGCGCCTAAGGCTGCCACGACGGTATTAGCCTCAACGGGCTTCGGTACTATTTTTTTACCATCCTTCGCACTTTGAACGCCTTCGTAGAGAATGGTTTCGTCCTTCTTTAACCCCGATTCGACGACGTAATAATGCGGTAGTCGCATTTTCGTTACGATATTGCGCTGCTCAATCACGCTATCCTTTTTCATCACAAACGCATATAACTTATCCTGAATTTCAAACGTTGATTTTTGCGGAATAAGCATCGCATTAGCAAACTGTTCGGTAACAATAATTTTGCCACTTGCTCCGTGCTTCAGGGTTCTTTCGGGGTTTGGGAATCGTGCGCGGAAAGCGATATTGCCGGTGGAGCGGTCGAATTCACTTTCAATAATTTCAATATTTCCGGAATGCTGGTAGCGCGTTTGATTCGCCAGCACAAGATTGACGTGCCGCGCTTCTTCTTTGTTGGAAGCGAGATAATTCAAATAATCGGATTCCGACAAATTAAAATACGCAAAGACTTCGCGGTTGTCGGAAATAGACGTAAGCATATCGCCTTCGTTAATCAAACTGCCCAATTTATGCGTTAGGCGGTTGATAATACCCTTGTACGGCGCTCTGATTTTGGAAAATGAGACATTGAGCGCAGATTGTTCTTTATGCGCTTCTGCCTCTTCAAGGCTTGCTTTGAGCGCATCGACCTTTGCTTCGACCATTTTGAGTTCTGCTTTGGAGACGATATTTTTCTCCACGAGTGAGCGCGTATTGGATAACTCAAGCTGGGCAGATTGGAGGTCAGCATTGGCATTTTTAACGGCAGCTTGCGCCTTTTGCAATTCATAGCTGTAAATTTTGCTGCTAATGGTAAAAAGCAACTGACCTTCCTGTACAGTCTGCCCTTCGTCCACATGAACCTGCTCAACATAGCCTTTGACGCGGCTTCGCACCTCGACGTAGCGAACCGATTGTATTTCGGCAACGTATTCGTTTTGATACGTGACGTTTTGAACGATTGGTTGAATGACCTCAAATGTATCGGGAATAGCAATGGTCGTTTCTTTACGGCAGGACGCGACAAGAAGTGCGGTGCAGAGGCTGAACATCAAAAAAGTAAACTTCATGGTATTGTAATAATGGTAAAAAATATATCCTTCAACATATTCTCTCGAAGAAGGCTTCAATTCAAAAACAGCACAAAAAAATGCACACAAAAGCCTTGCCCTTGTGGGGTGTAGGGAATGCGGGTGCGCAGTGCTGCAAGACGAGAAAATATTAGGGGAAATATGAAAAATAGACGACAACGCAAAAATGCGCAGTCATAATAAGGCTCATTCCATCACAAGGACAGAATAATTACACGAGATTGGAATGCAAACGAGGAGGAATCAGGCTTTGGGCGGAGGAGATGTAATGTCTAGTGTCGGCTGAACAAAAAAGCAATCGGCAGGAGCAAATAGTAAGCAAGAAAAGAGATGATCTTGTCGGGAAAAAGAAACGGTATGCGGAACAGCAATAAAATCGTCGGATGATTCCATCAATTCGGCTGTTTCGTGATGATTACTGTATTCCGGCACTGCATCGTGGATAAGGAAAATATCTTCCAGTACAAACTCAATAAAGCTATGAATTTCGTTCGAGACAGCACCGCCGCTAGTAAATCCCAAAGACGTGCTGCTGGTATCCACACTGAGATTGAGGATATGGAGCGCCATAAAGACGCTGAAAAGCCGATGAATGATATGGTGACGGAATAGATTCATAGATCGCAAAACTAGCATTTTTCTTGATTGTCAGTAATGACGTATTTGAGGGAAATCTATTTTGAGCGCTTCCGGCATATTGTGACAAAAAAAGCGCGAACAGTTTTGTTCGCGCTTTTGCAATAATCATTTATGGTGTTTGTCGTGTGCTTCTTATGCTTCAACAGGATAGCCCGTTACTGCCAATACTTTCTGCGCAATAGAGCGGCGGAGCGTAATCGTGTTGACGGTCGCATGGCGCGTGAAGCGCTTGAGTGCGCCGATGAAGACTGCGATTTCCTGTTCGTTATCGGTCATACGGCAGATTGCATCGCGTCCGGCAACCGCAGAGCGCTCGACAGCGTCGTGCGTGTAGAGCTTGGTCATTTCTTCCATAACGCTTGTATCCAAGCCACGTGCATTCAATTTGCGGGTACGCAAAATTGCAGATTCTGACGAATAAAGATTCATCAAAATATCGGCAATTCGCGCCATCAACTCTTGCTCTGCGTCCAATTTAGCACCGAATTTCATTGCGGCAGTGCCAGCAAGCATCAGAACAACATTTTTGAGATTGCGCACGGCGCGAAGTTCTTCGCCCAGCAAACCGCCGTCATTCTGCTCTTCAAGGCTAGCATCCATAACTTTTTGCTGAACGCCTTGCGCTGCTTGCATAAGCGGTAATTCGCCTTTCATCGCACGCTTGATAAGCATACCCGGAATAAGCATACGGTTGATTTCGTTTGTGCCTTCA
>JAAFHM010000182.1:0-3781 GCA_013298375.1 Ignavibacteria bacterium
ACGCTGGGAAAGATAGTGCTAACGACGTGTTGCCGCTCATATCCCGACCATTTTTCATCCACTGATAGCGATTTTGCTCACTCCGCATCCGCGCGGATATGGCAAAGGGCAGTCCAACGGCTGCAGAAGTATCACGCGCCTCTCCAACGCTGTCTTGTGGCGCATAGGTGAAGCTAAAAGCTGTAATTCCCGTGCGCACATTCGGTTCGAGAGTTTCAAATTGCAAACGATTCTGTTCGACAGCAAGACTCTTCAAGGACGTGATGCCGCTCAAATTCGGGAGACTTGTCAGGCGATTTCCCTGCAAACGCAGTGTTTGCAAGCGCCCAAGCGACGCAAGCGCATCGGGAACAGCACCCGCAAAGCCATTGCTGTCCAATGCCAAATCGCGCACGTTGAGCATTTGTCCGACTTCGGCGGGAATCGCCCCCGACAGGGCATTTTTACTCACTATCAAACGCTCTATTTGTCGTAAATCCCGCACCGATACGGGAATTTGACCCGTAAGAGCATTCTGCGAAACATCCAACTCGCGCAAGTTTGTGAGCGCTCCCAGTGTACTTGGCAGTGAGCCGCGTAATTGATTATTCGCCATGATAAGTTCCTGCAACGTCGTCGTTCCAACGATTTCCGTTGGTATTTCGCCACTTATCTGATTATTGCTGATGTTCAGGCGTTTGAGCGCCCGCAACCCTGTTGTTGTCAGCGATGCGCCGCCGCCCTTTTCGGCAAGCAATTTGGACGTTGCGCCCCAAATTCCTCGTGGCAATGGCTGCGCGAGAGCGTTATTCTGGAGAAAAAGTTCTTCCAATAGCACAAGTGCTGCAAACTCTGTCGGAATGCCGCCAGTGAAGCGATTAAAACTCAAATCAAGTTTTTCCAATACTCCTATGGATGCAAAGCACGTCGGAATTGCGCCCGAAAACTGATTACGCGCCAGATTGATTTCTCGGAGTTTGCGTAATTCGCAAAATTCCGGCGGAAGCTGCCCCGTAAAGCGATTTCCGTCCAAACGCAACACCGCCAGCCCCGCCATAGAGCCAATTCCACTGGGAATTGCCCCCGTGAGAAGATTGTTCGAGAGCGCTAATTCTTGCAGTTGCGACAGCAGAAGCAAACTACTCGGAAAGCCGCCTTCCAAGCTGTTTCCTCGCGCACGGAAACTCCGCATTGCCGTCAAAGTATTCAGCGCCAGTGGCAAGGTGCCGCGCAAACCCGCACTATCAAGCGACAATTGCGCAATACGTCCATTTTCGACCGTCACGCCTTGCCACGACGAAAGTGGCGCGGCGGTGAGCCAATTTCGACGGCGCGTCCATTCTTCGCCGCCTGTGGCAAGATATATTTGTACTGCCGCCAGCGAATCGCGCTGAAGCGGCGTTAGCGCCACACGCGGTGGAATGACCGTGATGCTCCGCCGACTGAATGCCGTTCCCGTCGTTGTCTGCACTTCAATCGTCCCGCCCGTCACTTGCGGCAGCAAAAATGTGAGTGATGTCGGCGAGGTGACCGTAAAATTCGCAATCGTCACACCATTAACACGCACCCGTCGCACGTTGATAAAATTCAAACCTTCGACCATAATCGGGTCGTCCACCGATGCAGAATCAGGTAAAAAATTCGTAATGCGTGGCGGCGGAATTTGACGTGGCGGCACAAATCGAAATGAAAGCGTACTTTCAGAAAAGCCGCCATCGCCTTGGACGGCAACTTTCCCATTTGCACCCGTCGACACAATAGCAACGATGCGGTTCAGCGATTCTATTGTGTATTCGACAACAGGCATACCGCCGACGGTAACAATCGTTGTCGTTGACGGAAAAAAATTACTGCCGTTAATGGTGATGGTCGAACCCGTCGAGCCTTCAAGCGGGTCGAAATTATTAACCCGTGGCGGAAGGAAAAATGCAAATTGCTGCGGCGAAAATGCTCCACCAAGCCTATTGAATACTTGCACAAACCCTGAGCCGCCAGCATCAGAGACGATAGCAACGATTTGCGTCGTCGAAATCACCTCAAAACTTTTCACATCCAATCCACCAACCATAACACGGTCTATCACGCTAAAGTTTGCGCCCGTGATGGTTAGTCGCGTACCGGGACCACCAACACGTGGGAAAATATTGGCAATATTGGGTGGATTGATAAACGTAAATTGTATCGTTGATGCCGTCACACCGCCAATCGTGCGCACGATGATAGGCTGCGTCCCCGTTTCGCCTCGCCCCAGAACCGCGACGATTTGCGTTGTCGAAGTCACAAACGTCCCCAAGGGCGACGATCCGGCAATACTGACATCCGAAACACCAACAAAATTTCGCCCGCGAATAATAACTTGATTCCCCAAACTCCCGCTATCAGGTGTTACGGAGGTGATTTGCGGCGGGAAAACGTAGGTGAACGCTTGACCACTCGTGCTAACACCAGCAATATTGCGCACCGTAATGGGTCCACTGACTTCAGCAGGAACGCGGAAACGCAGTTCGTTTTCTGACGGAATGCTCACAGTTGCCAACGTAATCTGCACCGGACCAAGCCACACCTCACGCACCGCCTTAAAGTTTGCACCCGTGACGACAATTTCCGTTCCAATCGTTCCCAAGAGTGTTCTCAAACTCTGCACCTCTGGCGGACGCACAAAGGAGAACGGAACACTTGCACTTGTGCTGCCACCAATGGCTCGTACCGTCAAAACGCCATTATCGCCATTTGCCGAGACCGAAGCGTTCATTTGCGTTGAGTTGTTGACGGTTGCCGATTGCGCGGGGATGCCGCCAAAGAGCGTTGTAGCGGAGGGGTCAAAGTTGGTGCCGATGATGGAAATAACATCACCTTCTTTTGCTTCTTTTGGGTTAAAATCGCTAATGGTCGGTACGCCGAAAAACCGCACCGTATCAGTGCTGTTGCTCATCGTGCGTGTCCGTGCAAAGCCGCCGGGAGTGCGTACTTCCACATCACCGCTTGCGCCGCTTGTGCCAACACGTGCCGTAATGAGCGTAGGAGAGTTAATCGTGAAACTTGCTGCCGGAACACCGCCAAAGGTAACGGTTGTGGAGCCGAAGAAATTCAACCCGCTTATGCTGACCGTCGAGCCGGAGCCGATAATCACAGGACTGATGCCCGTAATAAGCGGAATAATTGGCCCCTTGTTCATTGTCACAAGTGCTTGCGTGGATTGGAGGCGATTGCTGAGGTCTCGTAGCGTGACAATCGCTTGTGTTGTACCGCCCGCCAGTGGCGCATTTGTCCACGTGATATTGACGTTGGGCAAGGAAATACGGCTATTATTCGGAAATACGCCCGTTCCACCCGCAACAACAAACGTTGCAACGCCACCGGGCAAAGGGTTGACAACCAATTCAACATTCGCCGTTGTGCTTGCCATCCCACCGTCCGACCGAAAGGCTGCGGCTTGGACTGTTATCGGCATGGCATCTTGCAGAGCGCCCGGGACACCGCCTGTCGCCGTACTTGCCGATTCCATGCCCGAAGCAAACCCCAACACCGTGGGAATGGGATTTGCCCCCAAGCCCTGCCATGCAACAATAGTTGCGGTGGTGTAAGGGTTGGCAAGCGCGATAGTGCCGTTAATAGCCGCGCCGAAACTCGTCGGGGTGAAACGTGCCGTAATGAGTTGCGGATTGATATTCGATGCCGATGGGTACAGTGTCAATGTTGACGAGAATGGCGCAGAACCAGTCGTGGAGAGCGTTACTCCGGCACTGGCTGTGAGCGTTAGTGGTCCGACGATATTGATAGCGGATGCGTTAAAAAATTGATT
>JAAFHM010000182.1:3791-8973 GCA_013298375.1 Ignavibacteria bacterium
CCAACAAACACCGACCCAAAATTAAGCATCGTTGGAGTGGCGCTCACAGATGTTGCAAGCGCTTGCCCTTGCACCGCAACAGGCACGGCAACGCTTCCCGCGAAACCCGATGTAACCACGCCCGTCATAGGCGTATTTGCCGTTGGTGCGTAGCGCACAAAAAATGTCTGTGTAAGTGTACTGCCGCTTGGGGAACTTGGTGCGGCGGGCGTTGGCGTAAGCGCTATACTCGCAACGGTCACAAATGCACCACCGCCAAGGGTCGAAATGCTCAAATGCGGATGTGCTGCTGCCATCTGGACAAGCCCATTCGACGGAAGCGTCGAACCTGTGAACGTAAAAGACTGCTCTACTACTTGCCCGACGGCAACATTACCAAAATTAAACGAGGTTGGTGAGATACTCGCTAAAGCGGGGTCAACATTGAACGTATTACTCAGCGCCGTATTTACGCCAATGCGGGCGGTCAGTTGCGTCGTGCCGGAAGTGTTGTGGCGGATAGCATTTGCACCATTGAAGGTGGCAAGCCCCGCGACGGCATTTACGGTGAGCGGTCCGCCCACAAGCGCCGGAGGGTTGCTTATCTGCACTGCGCCCGCATAATCCACATCCACATTGCCATTCGCGTCCACCGCTCTAACACGCACGTCGGGCGTGATTTGAAGCGGGTTCAAGCCGACTGTTGTTGGTAGCACCGCTCCCAAAAGAGTTGACCACGAAGGGCGGTCGGCAACGACGGTTATTCCGCTATTGCCACTCATCACGGATGCCGATGGGTTCAAAATCGTTGAACGCGGAGCGGCGGACGTAAACGGCTCAGAGACAGCGTTGGTAATGGTGAAACTAAACTGAGCATTATCGGTAACGGTCGTTTTATAGCTGGCTTTGAGAACGAAATCGACCGTACCATTGTCGGCAGCCGTCGCATTGGCAGCCCGCAATGCCGATGGAATCACCAAGGTCACGCTTGCTGCTGCCGGCACTTCATGGAGTTTGACCGAACCGCTAGCATCATACAAGGCGATATTGTCTAATGGCGCAGGATTTGTGATGGTCATGGTCACTTGCTGCAAGACCGTTGGTAGATTGTCGCCGTCGTTCAATGGCACTGCCGCTACGCCGCCATCGCGCAAGCGGAATCGCCATACGTCAGGCATTGCGGCAGTAACGGTGCCAGATGTATGCGCGATATAGGGGATGGTCGTGGACGGCGTAAAACCGGGATCGGGGATAATGTCGCTAAAGCTGATACAGGGCGGCACACCGACAATAACGACCCCGATCGTATTGTTAGGAACATAGGTTGTTCCGAAATTGACGGGTTGGCAGGAAAAATCCCACGTTCCCGTGACGTTGATGTAGTACACACCAGGAGTAGCGGGAGCATTGAACATCGGTGTGCGCGTACCTGTGGCATTGAAGGGAAACGAGCCGATACAATCCCGAAAAACATTCGAGGTGCTGGCGGAGTTCAGTCCGACATAAATTTGCGTAACACAGCCTGGGCAGTACGTTGGGAAGGCTCCGATACCTTGATAGTTGTAGGTGAGCGTCAAGGCGGTGCTGGGATTCACATACACCAGATTTGTTCCCGCGCCAGCCAAAATTCCCCCTCCCGTCAGGCTCACTCCCGTATAACGAATGGTGCGCTCATACAAGGAAACATCAACCATCGTCGGCGGTGCTGCTGTCAAACAACCCGCACCGCCTGTTGTGGTAACGTTTCCCGTCAGAAGTTGTCCCGTCAGATATGATGGTGTCGCCATTGTACCTGTGTACGAATAAACATCAATGGCATATTCTGTTCCGGCAGTTAGAAGAGGATTTGCAAATATTCCCGTAGAAGCACTATTGGAAATAACCGTTCCCACGCCAAGCGCCGAACCAATCGCAGGAAGTACGCCGTTGGTAGGTGATGTTGACGGTGAGGATGCCAGACGGCGCACAACGACATAGCCTGTCGGCACGGGCGTAGGAGCCGTGAAACTCGCATCAAAACTGGTGTTTGTGATATTGCTAAAAACTAAACCTGTCGCGGGCTGCGCACCTTGCCCCGTTGTGAAAAACATTGGGGCTGCGGGTGTTGTGAGAATATCGCTGGTGATGACATTAAACCCGCCGCCATAGCCCGTTGGACCGACGCTATTATATGGTCCATTAGAAGTTCCTGCATCACGCCGCCCAACGACGGTGCTGGCAGCAAAGTTTGCCGGACGTTGAAGAGTGACGCTTGCCCCTGCGCCGTACGCGCCCCCCGTGACGTTGGTCAGCCAATATTCCGTCGTACTGGGGCTTGTTAAGCCGACACCGGAGCTTCCCATCGGATTCACATTGAAGGCACTCGCCGCGACCGTCACCGCGCCGGGATTGGTGAAAGAAAGCGGCAAATACTGTCCGCCACGACCCGTTGGGAAGAGATAAACACCTGCGGCGGTCATAGTGCGGATAAGTGGTCCGTCAATATAGCCGTTTGTGCGCACGACGGCTGTCGGAGCGGTGTTGGTGACGGTGAGGGAGTTTGGGGCGCTCGTCGTAATATTGCCACCATTCATCGTCAGCGTACCTGTCGTGGCAATGACGATGGGAGCGCCAAGCGCGACTGCTCCTGAGCCTCCAGCCATGGTGAAGTTGTTCAGCGTTTGTTCCGCAATGGTGGGACCAAAGCGGAGATCATTCGTCACGGTATTGTTGATGGTGAAATCGTTATTGAATGCTTGAAAATAGCCGCCTGCACTGTTGACGAGTGGACCATTCAAAACTAAACCATTCCCCGCACCGCCATTTATTGAGTAGATTGTCGTACCAACAAGCGTGAATGTCCCCCCAACCGTTTTGGTTGTTCCCATTTGCTGAACGATGGCAGCACCACTAGCAATGGTTACGGCACCAGGCATCGCATTCGGAAATTCACTCCCGGTGGTCAGCCCTGTCACACCAAGATACGAAAGGACAGCCATTGGTGAAAAAGTCGGTGTCCCTGTTCTGATGGGCAGCGTTCCACCGTTGTAGAGAAGAGAAAATGTTCCGCCGTTGTTGACTGTGAGTGTATTCAAACCAGAAATTGTCCCGCCATCGGCAAGACGAAAATCTGCGCCATTTTGGACGTTATGTACTGGCGTAGCAGCATTCAAGGCAAGATTCCCACTGACACCAACACGAAATAAGCCTGTATTAACGGTGAGGGTTCCATTTTGATTTCGCGTCGGTGCAGCTGACAAAAGAACGAGGTTTCCCGCCCCTTTATCAATCGTGACATTACCATCCATTGTGCCTTTCCATTCCGCACCAACAACTTTTCCTGTTGCACCTGTGTAAAGCAGCGTTCCCCGTGCGCCCGTACCATCGTATGATACCGCAGTACCCGAGACAATGCCATCATCCTGTATTTCCAGCGTTCCGGAGCTTCCGACATCAATCGTGCCATTATTTGTGAGCGTCGTAGAAGCAGGAACAATCAATCTTCCGGATGATGCAACGGTTAGTGTGCGTGTCGCGGCAACGGTGTGTGTGCCGCCGGAAAGAAGCGTCATGGTGCCAGCCGGAGGTCCTGTCCCAATGACGAGTGTGCCTTGTTGATGGTCGAGATTGCCGACGGTGACAGCGCCTGTGAGCGAAGCGGCACACGTTGCCCCGGAACGTAGAGTCGATATCGTTCCTGTGAAATACGTGCAGTTGATAAGAGGATTATTCTGAATGAGAACTACACTCGCAGCATTGCTGGCATCGACTTTACCACTACCAAGACCTGTGAAAAACGGCATAGCTGCGCTATTGATGGTAAGGGTGTTTGCCCCAAGAACGAGATTGCCCGTGTTCGTCATAGCAATTGTATTATTGACCGTCAAACTATTGGTAAGTCCGACATTGGCGTTATGATTTATTTCCAAATTGCCTACTTGCGCCCCCACGAACCATGCGGCTTGCAGCGTTGGTCGTTGGATTTCTATTGTTGAGCCGTTTTGTGCTGTAATAAGTCCAGTTGGGCTTAAAGTCAATACGCCATTTCCCAAAATTGCTCGACGTGGTGAGGGGATAATAATTCCTGCTCCGGCTGTTGAATTTAAGTTGCCGGCGAGAAAGACATTAGAGCCGAAAGTAACGTTGCTATTACCGAAGTCGATATTCCCTTGCATAGGCGCAGGAAATGCAGGAAACATTTGTGACGTGGTTATCCCCGACCAAGGACCCAAAAAGACAAGTGAAGCTGCTGCTGCGTAGGTAATATTACTGGAACCAGCCACAGTTCCCGATACAACCAAACTAAGCTGACCACCATTCATGGTGAGTGGTTGATTGAGCGTAAGAGTTGCAGACACCCAGATTTCTCCGCCTGCTATGGTGTTGGGACTACCCCCAAATATAATGTTCGACCCTGAACCAGAAATTAATCGTGGATTCGTCGGCGTACCTGACATTGAGAACCCTCCACCGAATGTGAGATTTCGAGTCATCAAGTCATTAATTTTTCCGCCACTGAGAGTCGTCGCGCCAGAAATAATAGCGTTATTGGGCAAGACGAGGTTTGTATTGATAGCTTTATTCACAATCAGATTGCAAGGCAGTGTGCCAGAGGCAGGAAATTCTATCCCGGCTGTGCGGTCGGTGGTGCCGATATATTCGAGTGTTGCCATGGCATTGTAATTCGTTGTTCCTGCGCTGCCAGTCAGTGTGCCATTGTCCACCAGTCGAAGCCTTCCGGTACCAGCAATGGTCAATGCCACACTCGTTGCGGTATAGTTCGCCCCAGCGCCAATTTCCATTGTTGCGCCAGGTTCGATCGTGGTTGCCGATACGCCATCATTGGAACTGCTGCCGCCAAGCAACCGTAAAATTTCGCCAGTCTGAATATGAAGAGTCCTCCCCGTGTTATTTGTGAGCGTATTAATGCCTGCTCCGGGAATATTGATTAGTACAATGTTTGCACTAGTAGCGGGAAAGGTAACATTATCGGCTGCGCCAGAAGGAATACCCATTGGAGTCCAATTGCTCATAACATTCCACGATTGTGTGCCAGTGCCACCAGCCCATGTGTAGTTTGTCGCTTTCATCACCGTAGAGCAGCAACAGATAGCAACAATAGCAAGAAGAGTTTTCCGTAGAACTGTGAACACATCTAAGCGGAATGGGCGAGAAGAAAGGAGCATTTTCATAACAATAGACAAAATGAAGTACGCAAAATCAC
>JAAFHM010000346.1:0-2439 GCA_013298375.1 Ignavibacteria bacterium
TCCGGCTCAAGGATTTTTTCTACCAAAAGTTCGTGATTCCAACCATCACCAAAATCATACTCAAAAAAACACTTTGATTTTTCCTTCGGCAAAATCTGTGCAAGCGTGTACTTGCGCTCGTCCAGCGTTTCCATATAGCCATCAGGGTCGGGCAGGGAGTAATACGTCTGCCCCACGATGAACTGGTGCAAATGGGAATTATACCAGCCCATTGCCTCCAAAATAATGAGTGCCGCTTTGTCCAATTTCGTATCGCTGCTGATTTCGATACGCCGCCAAATAGTGGGTTTGCTGTTTTTGAGCGTTATCTTGAGTTGATAGACGCTGCCAGGTTGCTTCTTTGCCATAACAGTTCGAGAGAGAGTGAGTAAATCGTTATGATACTTTTCGGTGAATGATTGCCGTAAAGATTTGCCGCTCGGTATCGTTGATGAAATCTATGTTTGGATAATGCTGTAAAGCCCTTCTAATGCCTGTTCCCCAGCCTTTGTAGGGCAGAAGATATTGCGCATTTTGTTGCAAAATTGGGTTGCGGGGAATAGACGTTCCGGCTTTGATATTTTCTATCGTCAGCGAGTTCGGCAGCGTTCCGGGGCTGATGATTTCTATGCGGTCGGTAAAAATAGCAATCCGAATTTCTGCTCTGATGAAATAATTGCGGTGAATAAGGGCATTGATAACGAGTTCCTGTAAGGCGACAGCAGGAATTTCCCACTGTGATTGAGCATTAAAGCCTTCACCGGACGGCACTTTTCGTAAGTTCCGCTCAAAAAACGACATGGTGCGACGGAATATCTCCGCGTAGTTGCCGTAGAGCGATGGCTCGCTATCAAGAAAGGTATCGGCAATAAGCGTTGTTCCGGGCAGCGCCAGACATTTTATCGAACATTCGGGACGATACTTTTGCGGATATGTTCCCAAAAGAGTAAGTCCGGCAAGGGTGAAAAAATCATCTTTCATTAAAAAGGCTTGCCTCAGCTCATTGTCAATACTCTTGTTCAGAGATTCCCATGTTCCTTCATATTTTTTTTCGAGCCAACGATGAACCTGCTCACTATCAATTTCTACCGATGTGCTGCCGAAAACGACCATTTCATCGGCATAGAGCGTACCGCTTTCCTGCAAGAGCCGCGCTATTTCTTCATTGGCAGTAACGCGGCGTTTGTCGGCAGCAATTTTCATCCACATCGCGCCGTTTTTGTCCTTGTACGGCTTATTCGAGCCTTGCGGAACCGTAATAACCATCAGCATTTCTGAGCCAATGCGCACCTGCTCGGTCTCGACGGCAATCAGCGGCAAAAGGTTGTTCGTGGCGGCATGGGCGGTAATTTCGTTGTATTCCCGAATCTGCTCGAAACTCAAACCCCGAAGCGCACCGGTTTTATCGTTCACGCCCACAACCACCTGCCCGCCTTTGCAGTTTGCGAAGGCGGCAATTTCTTGGCTTAGAGCGTGTGCGTCTGTCAAGCGTTCTTTGAATTGAACGCGGCTGCTTTCGCCAAGTTCGATGATGGTGCGTAGTTCGTCGGGTGTCATGGTTGTTTGCGGATGGTCGTCAAAATGCGGTTAGCGAAATTGTTCCAAAAATGCTTTCAAGCCGTCGAAACAAGGGTGCGAGAAGTTCCAAAACCCGGCTTCGGCTGCTCTTCCAACCTCACGTTGGAGATATTCTTCCTTGTGCGCAACCGAAAGCCACGCTTGAACGCGCCGCTTTGAGAAGTCTTTTGCAGAACTCGTAACATTTGTTTTGGTAAAAAAACCGTCTGTATGCGTGATTTCATCAGTATTTGCAAGCGATTCCAAACACAAATCTTCCAACATTCCCGCTCGGTTATTATTCGGCATGACAAAAACGCCGATGCTCGGCTTGGTTGCGGAAAAGCTCGTCAGTGCTTGCGGCAAGGGCAAATCAACACGCTTCAAATCCGAACAAACGCTATCGAAGGTACTTTTTGCGGGATTATCTTCGGCATCGCGGAGAATGCCGAGCAGTTGAACATTCTCAAAGCCATCAGCGGTGGGCAATACAAGTATTTTACGAGGGAATTTATCTTTGCCGCCCATGTTTTGAATCTGCACATCCGTTATATGCAGATATTCCAGCAGTACGTTCACAAAAACTTCCTCGTCTTTGCCTTCGACAAGCAGTAGTTTCTGTTTGGTAATTTTCAGTTTTTCTGCCTTGAAAGATTGCTGCATTATCGTATCTCCCAGTTATCTTCGACCATGACCGACAATCCTTCGCCTTTCATCTTCACCGCCCGATGCTCCTCGCCGTTGCGCTCCAAACGAAATACACGTACAGCATCGTCGCCAAATAAATCTTGTTCTTGCACCTGTACTAATGCCGCCAAACACTCGTAGGAATGCGTTGTGACGAAGATTTGGACGTTAAATTCTTTAGCGGCTTTCAGCACAGCTTTCCAGAGAACTTGCAGC